>VGXF01000005.1:32500-118385 GCA_016873435.1 Nitrospira sp. | reverse complement strand
GGGGGATAACGTGACGGTGACGGGCGAGCTCATCAGCCCGGTGGCCATGGATCAGGGGCTACGCTTCGCAGTGCGCGAGGGCGGCAAGACCGTCGGCTCCGGCGTCGTTACAGAAATCCTGGCCTAACAGACGGACAAAAGAGAACGGAACGTGACCATGGTGAAAGTGGACCAGCGCATTCGGATCCGACTGAAGGGATTTGATTACCGGCTCCTCGATCAGTCGGTGACCGAAATCGTGGAAACGGTGCGGCGCAGTGGCGCCAGGATCGCCGGGCCGATTCCGCTGCCCACGCGTATCGAAAAGTTTACGGTGCAGCGGGCCACCCACGCGGACAAGAAGTCGCGCGAGCAGTTTGAGATCCGCACGCACAAGCGGCTGCTCGACATCATGGATCCCACGCCTGAAACCATGGACGCTCTGATGAAGCTTAGCCTGTCGGCCGGTGTGGACGTGGAGATCAAGCTGTAAGCTATGAGCGCCGAAACCAGCATGACCAACGGATTGCTTGGCAAGAAACTGGGTATGACTCAGGTGTTTGATGAGGACGGCCGCCTGATCCCTGTGACAGTGATCGAAGCCGGCCCGTGCCGAGTGTCGCAGGTCAAGACCAAGGAGCGCGACGGCTACGAGTCCGTGCAGCTGGCATTTGGGGAAACAAAGGAACGGAAGATCGGCAAGGCCGTGACCGGGCATTTGAAGAAGGCACAGGCGCCGGCCAGCCGCTGGATCAAGGAATTCAAGAAGCTGAATGATGTGCAGGTCGGGCAGACTGTCAAGGCGGACGTGTTCCAGAAGGGCGAATGGGTGGACGTCGAGGGCGTGTCCAAGGGGAAGGGCTTCCAGGGCGTCATGAAGCGTCACAATTATCGCGGCGGTCCCGAGACGCACGGCCACATGTTTCACCGCGCCCCCGGCTCAATCGGCAGCAGTTCATTTCCGTCCCGTGTCTGGAGAGGCAAATCGTTGCCTGGCCACATGGGAAGCGTCAAGGTGACAGTGCAGCGCTTGCAAGTAGTTGAGGCCCGTCCGGATGAAAATCTGTTGTTCGTCAGCGGAGCGGTGCCCGGCGCTCGTGGTGGCCTGCTCGTCGTGAGAAAGTCCAAGAAGGCGTAACGATGCCAACGGTTGATGTTGTCGATATCCATAAACGCAAGGTCGGCTCGGTCGAGTTGAAGGCGACCGTGTTCGGGGCGAAGCCGGCAGTGGGCTTGGTGCATGAGGTTGTGATTATGCAGCGCGCCTGCGAGCGGCAGGGTACTGCCTCTGTGCTGCGGCGTGGCGAGGTCAGCGGATCGGGCAAGAAACCGTGGAAGCAGAAGCACACGGGGCGGGCTCGGGCCGGCTCTCTGCGGTCTCCGGTGTGGCGTCACGGCGGATCGGTGTTCGGTCCGAAGCCGCGCAGCTACGCCTATGGCATGCCTAAGCAGAAGTATCGGACGGCGCTGCAGAATGCGCTGTCGGCCAAGCTGGCGGAAGGCTGCGTGGTGGTGCTATCGGGTTTGACGCTGGAGTCGCCCAAAACGAAGTTGCTGGCGAAAACGCTAACCCAGTTAGGGCTCACCTCCTCGACGCTGGTCGTGGTCGGGACGGGCTATAACGATCTGGAGCGGGCGGCGGCCAATCTGCCAAAGGTGAAAGTGGTTCAGCCAGAGACGTTGAACGTATACGACGTGTTACGCCACGACAAGCTGGTGATCTTAGAGCGCGATGTTCCCCGCGTGCAGGAGGTCTGGGCATGACAACGGGGCTGCATTCGGTGCTTCGCCGTCCGTTGCTGACGGAAAAGATGACGGCGCTTCGCGAAGGGGCCAATCAGGTCGGCTTCGCCGTCCGCGCGGATGCCAATCGCGTGGAGATCAAGAAGGCGATTGAGGCGCTGCTCAAGGTGAAGGTCGAACGTGTCAACGTGATGACCGTCAAGGGCAAGATCAAGCGGCTGGGTCGGTTTGCCGGCAAGCGATCGGACTGGAAAAAAGCCATTGTGACGCTCAAGAAGGGCGAGAAGCTCGAATTGTACGAGAGCGCGTAGGAGATCGCAGGAACAATCATGGGACTGAAACTCTATCGGCCAACATCTCCGGGACGGCGTGGCATGTCGGCGGTCACAACGGGTGACCTGGCCAAGAAGCGCCCAGAGAAGAGCCTGACAGAATTCCATTTACGCACGGCCGGCCGCAACAACAACGGGCGGGTCACCTCGCGGTTCCGTGGCGGAGGACACAAGCGGCTCTATCGTCGGATTGACTTCAAACGCGACAAGGCGGGCGTGCCGGCACGGGTGGCGTCAATCGAATACGACCCCAATCGTTCGGCCCGTATTGCGCTGCTGCACTACGCCGACGGTGAGAAGCGCTACATTCTGGCGCCAGTCGGTCTGGCGGTGAGCGAGATGGTGCAGTCGGGTCCGGCCGCTGAGGTCAAACCGGGAAATGCGCTGCCGCTCGATACGATCCCGCTCGGAACGACGATTCATAATATCGAGCTCAAGCCGGGAAAGGGCGGGCAGCTCATTCGGAGCGCCGGCGGCTTCGCGCAGGTCATGGGCCGCGAAGGCAACTATGTCCAGATCCGGCTCAAGTCTGGAGAAATGCGGAAGGTGTTGAAGACCTGCATGGCCACGGTGGGGCAGGTGGGCAACCTTGATCATGAGAACGAGTCGGTGGGCAAGGCGGGCCGGTCTCGCTGGCGGGGGCGCTTGCCGCATGTGCGGGGTGTGGTGATGAACCCAGTGGACCATCCCCATGGCGGCGGCGAAGGCAAGTCGGGGCAGGGCAATCCCCATCCGGTGTCGCCGTGGGGTCTGCCGACCAAGGGCTACAAGACGCGCAATAACAAGAAGACCGACAAGTTCATCATCGCACGGCGCAAAAAGTAGGCGAGGAATTCGAGTATGCCACGTTCAGTCAGCAAGGGCGCATTTGTCGACGGGCATCTGCTAAAGAAGGTCGAGCAGATGAATCAAGAGCGCGACAAGAAGCTCATCAAGACCTGGTCGCGCCGGTCCACGGTGGTACCAGACATGATTGGTCATACGTTCGCTGTGCACAACGGAAAGAAGTTTATTCCGGTCTTCGTGACGGAGAATATGGTCGGTCACAAGCTGGGCGAGTTCGCGCCGACCCGCTTCTTTAAGGCGCACGGGGCGGTCAAGACGGAAAAGGCGGTTGCGCTCAAGTAGCAGGGGAAACGATGGCTGAAGCGAAAGCAATTTTGCGACATGTCCGGGTAGGGCCCCGCAAGGCCCGCGTTCTGGTGGACATGATCCGCGGACAACAAGTGCCGCAGGCGTTGGCGATGCTCAAGTACGCACCGCGTGCTGCAGCGCTGGTCGTGGAAAAGGTGTTGCGCTCCGCTGTGGCGAATGCCGAGCAGAAAGAAATGGGCGATAGCGAAGCCATGTGGGTCTCGCAGGCTTACGTCAATTGCGGAACGATCATGAAGCGGTTTCAGCCGCGTGCGCAGGGGCGTGCGTTTTCGATTCACAAGCGGACGAGCCACATCACGGTGATTGTGTCGGCGCCGGATGCGGTCGAAGCGGGCAAGAAGAAATAAAGGAACGCGAACCACTATGGGGCAGAAAACACATCCGATCGGGTACCGGCTGGGCGTCAACCGTACCTGGAATTCCAGGTGGTACGCGGAGAAGGACTTTGCCAAGCTACTCCATCAGGACGTGAAGATCCGGAAGGTTGTGAAAGAAAAGCTTTATCACGCTGGCGTGGCTAAGGTGGAGATCGAGCGGTCGGGCGACCAGACGCGCGTAATCATTCACACGGCCCGCCCCGGTATCATCATCGGACGCAAGGGCGCGGAAGTAGATAAGCTCAAGGCGTCGCTTGAGAAGGAATACGGCAATCAGGTCTATATCACGGTCAAGGAGATTAAGAAGCCCGAATTGGATGCGCAGCTCGTGAGCGAGAACATTGCCGCGCAATTAGAGAAGCGGGTAGCGTTCCGGCGGGCGATGAAGCGCAGCATCGCTGCGGCACTACGGCTGGGCGCGCAGGGAATCCGGGTCTGCGTCGCGGGCCGGTTGGGTGGGGCAGAAATTGCGCGCACCGAATGGTATCGCGAAGGGCGAGTACCGCTGCACACGCTCCGCGCGGACATTGATTACGGATTTGCCGAAGCGCGTACGACCATGGGCCAGATTGGCGTGAAGACGTGGATCTACCGTGGTGAGGTACAGGTGGCCATGCTAGAAAAAGGCGAATCGACGTTCGAGCGTCGGTAACAGAACATGCTGGCACCCAAGAAGATTAAATTTCGGAAGATGCAAAAGGGCCGAATGAATGGGAAGGCCTACCGGGGCGGCTCGCTCACGCTGGGTGAGTTCGGTCTCAAGGCGCTCGAGCCGGGCTGGATCACTAGCCGACAGATTGAGGCGGCACGTATCGCCATCACGCGTTATGTGAAGCGCGGTGGGCAGGTCTGGACGCGCATTTTTCCGGACAAGCCGATCACGAAGAAGCCGGCGGAAACGCGTATGGGCAAGGGGAAGGGCAACCCGGAATACTGGGTAGCCGTCGTGAAGCCGGGCCGGATCATGTACGAAATGGGCGGCGTAACGCCAGAGATCGCCAAGGAGGCGTTCCGGCTGGCGGCCTACAAGCTGCCGATTGCCACGAAGTTCGTGGCGCGCAGCGAAATGTAACGGGAGCGATCAACGAGTTGTCCATGGACGTGAAGGACCTGAAAGATCTGACAGGGGCCGAACTGGCTGAGAAGGCGCAGCAGCTCACGCAGGAGCTGTTCAATCTCCGGTTTCAGATGGCAGCCGGCCGTGCGGAAAATCCAATGAAGATCCGGCAGACCCGCCGGGATCTGGCGCGCGTGAAGACCGTGCTTCGTCAGCAGACGCTGGCGCAGGGCGCAGCTAGCAAGAAACAGGCAAGGTAGGAACGAATGGTGGAACAGGAACAGAAACGGCACGAGTGGGTCGGCGAGGTTATCAGCGACAAGATGGACAAGACTGTCGTGGTCACCGTCTCGCGCGTGGTGCGCCATCCCTTTTATCACAAGACCCTGCGTCGGGTGACGAAGCTGAAGGCGCACGACGAGAAGAACGAGTGCAAGGTCGGTGATCGCGTAAAGCTTATTGAGACCCGGCCGATCAGCAAGCACAAGCACTGGCGGGTGGTCGAAATTCTTGAGAAGAATCGGACTGAGTAGCCATGATCCAGGACTACACATACATGGACGTGGCTGATAATTCGGGCGCCAAGCAGGTGATGTGCTTCCACGTGCTGGGCGGGACGAGGCGTCGTTACGGATCGCTGGGCGATGTGGTGGTGGTCTCAGTGAAGGAAGCCATTCCGCAGGCGACAGTGAAGAAGGGCGATGTGAGCAAGGCCGTGATTGTGCGGACGACCAAGGGGGTGCGGCGCGAGGACGGCTCTTACATCAAGTTTGACCGGAACGCCTGTGTGCTGATCAACGCGCAGGGTGAGCCGATTGGGACCCGTATCTTCGGGCCGGTCGCGCGGGAATTGCGCTGGAAGAAGTTTATGAAAATCATTTCGCTCGCCCCGGAAGTACTGTAGCGAGGATCGCGATGAGCGTGCGTGGAACAGCAAAAGTGAAACTCCGTAAGGGCGACACGGTGATGGTCATTTCCGGGCGTGAGCGCGGGAAAACGGGCAAGGTGCTGTCGGTCCATCCGGTCGACCAGTCGGTGGTGGTTGAGAAGCTGAATATTGTCAAGCGGCATACGAAGCCGAACCAGAAGGTCAAGCAAGGCGGGATTCTCGAGCGGGAGGCGCCGATCGCGATTTCGAACGTGATGTACTACAGTGCGAGTCTGAACAAGCCGGTCCGGCTCGGCACCAAGGTGTTGGAAAACGGGGATCGGGTGCGGATCAACAAGAAAGACCAGTCGGTCATTGAATAGGGATGGACGTGACGACCAAAGACGACAAGGGCGCAGCCCCCAAGGGCACCGGCAAGAAAGCGGCGCATAACAAGGAAGCGGCGGCCGGGGTGAAGCCGGGTGCGGTTGATAACGCCCCCTCGGGGCCCAAGACGCCCCCGCGGCTGAAGACGACCTATTTCAGCCAGATCGTGCCGGCTCTGATGAAGGAGTTCGGATACAAGAATCCGATGCAGGTGCCGCGGCTGGAGCGGGTGGTGCTGAACGTCGGCATGGGGGAAGCCATCCAGAACGTCAAGTTATTGGAGAGTGCGTCCGCCGAGTTGGGTATTATCACCGGGCAGCGGCCGGTCATGACAAAGGCAAAAAAAGCGATTGCCGGATTCAAGCTCCGCCAGGGCATGCCCATCGGTGCCAAGGTGACCCTGCGCAGCAACCAGATGTACGAATTCGTAGATCGCCTGGTCACGGTGGCGTTGCCGCGCATTCGTGATTTCAAGGGTATCTCGCCCAAAGCGTTCGATGGACGCGGCAACTACACGCTCGGGCTGAAGGAGCAGTTGATTTTTCCGGAGATCAAATACGACAGCGTTGCCTCGATTCACGGCATGGACATCACCTTCGTGACGTCGGCCGGGACCAACGACGAGGGCAAGGCGCTGCTGCGGCATCTCGGGATGCCGTTCAGAACTTAAGGCGGGAGGCATTGCGTGTCACGTAAAGCATTGCGGCTCAAGTCGGTTACCAAGCAGAAGTTTTCCACCCGGCAGTACCACCGATGTGCCTTGTGCGGGCGCGTGCGGGGATTTCTCCGGCGATTTCGGATGTGCCGCATCTGCTTCCGGCAGTTGAGTCTGAAGGGGGAAATTCCCGGCGTGACGAAGGCTAGTTGGTAACGAGGAGCCCATGGTAACTGATCCCATTGCAGACCTGTTGATTCGCATCCAAAACGCGGCGCGCCGCGGGCAGGAGGCCGTGTCTATCCCTGCGTCCCGGCTCAAGACGGAGATTCTGAAAGTCATGCAAGCTGAGGGGTTCATTGGTGCCTACGAGAAGACGACCGCCGACGGCCATTCAGTGTTGAAGGTCCGGCTGCGGTATATCAACGACGGGCAGCCGGTCATCACTGGCATGCGCCGCATCAGCCGTCCGGGCCGCCGCGTCTATGCGGGCAAGCAAGAGATGCAGAAGGTAATGGGCGGGATGGGGCTGGCGATCGTGTCGAATTCAAAGGGCATCATGACGGACCAGGCTTCGCGGCGAGCCAATTTGGGCGGCGAAGTGCTCTGTCATATCTGGTAGGGACGGGCGCAGAAAAACAGGAAAGATATGTCTCGGATCGGACGAAAAGTCATCGCAGTACCGCAAAAGGTCGATGTGGCCGTGGCAGGACGGACCGTATCCGTGAAGGGACCGCTCGGCCAGTTGCAGTGGCCGCTCAAGTCCGGCATTGACGTGGCGGTGGCGAATGGTCAGGTGCAGGTCACCCGCGCGGGCAATGAGCCTTCCGTGCGCGCTATGCACGGACTGGTACGCGCCGAACTGAACAACATGATCGCCGGCGTGACGAAGGGCTATGAGAAGACGCTGGAAATGACCGGCGTGGGTTACAAGGCACAGCAGCAGGGTCAGAATCTGCAACTGAGTGTCGGGTACAACCAGCCGGTCTCGTTTGCGGTGCCGAAGGGAATTGAGGTCAAGATCGACAAGCAAACGATTATTCTGCTGAAAGGTATCGACAAGCGGCTGGTTGGGCAGACGGCTGCCAATCTGCGGGCGGTGAAGCCACCGGACGTGTACAAGCAAAAAGGCATCCGGTATTCAGGCGAAGTCCTTCGCAAGAAGGAAGGCAAGACCGGTAAGTAGGTGCAACGTGCGACTGCGTGAAAAAACTGACAAGCTGGAGCGGCGGAAGCAGCGGGTACGGCAGCGGGTGTACGGCACGCCAGCGCGTCCGCGCCTGAGCGTGTTCCGCAGCAAGAGTCATATCTACGCCCAGGTTATCGATGATAGTAAGGGGCGGACGCTGGCGGCCGCGTCCACGCTGGATCCGGAAGTGAAGAAGGCGGTGCAGTCAAAGGCGCCGATCGAGGCGGCCAAAGAAGTGGGCAAGCTGATTGCCAACCGTGCCAAGGCGGCAAATATCGGCGCCGTGGTCTTTGACCGTGGTGGGCACTTGTATCACGGCCGCATCAAGGCGCTGGCAGAAGCCTCGCGCGAAGGCGGATTGCAGTTTTAACGGGACGAAAGGGGAACAGCCGCGTGCGTGTCAATCCAGACGAACTGAGCCTGAAGGACAAGGTGGTGTTCATCAACCGCGTGGCCAAGGTGGTCAAAGGCGGCAAGCGGTTCAACTTCTGTGCGCTGGTGGTCGTGGGCGACGGGCTTGGCTGGGTGGGGATCGGCAAGGGGAAGGCGGCGGAGGTGCCAGCCTCCATCTCGAAGGCAGTGGAGCAGGCCAAGAAAAATCTCGTCCGCGTTCCGTTGAAGGGCGACACCATCCCGCACGAGGTGCATGGAACCTATTGCGGCGAGCACGTAATGCTTAAGCCGGCGTCAGCGGGCACAGGCATCATCGCCGGCGGTGCGGTGCGGGCGGTCGTCGAGCTGGCGGGTGCACATAACATCGTGGCGAAGACGTTGGGGCGGGGCAATCCGTTCAATACCGTTAAGGCTACGCTTGAAGGGTTGCGCCAACTGCGGGATCCCGCGGAAGTGGTGCGCATCCGCCGGAGCGGAGTGGAGAAGGTCGGATAGGGAATATGGCGAAGAGCACGGCAGGCACAAAAAATCTGACGATTACCTTGAAGCGAAGTCCGATCGGGACGGCGTACCGGTACCGGCTCGTATTGCAGGGATTGGGGTTGCGCAAACCGCATCAGACGGTGGTTCGGCCGGACACGCCGCAAGTGCGCGGGCTGATTGGCAAGGTCTCGTATCTCCTGGAAGTGAAGAACGCATGAAGCTGCACACGCTGGCTCCTTCAGTGGGAGCAAAAAAGAATCGTAAGCGGATTGGCCGCGGGCCGGGATCAGGTCACGGGAAAACTGCCACCAAGGGCCACAAGGGTCTGCTCGCACGCTCCGGCGGCGGCAAAGGGCCGGGCTTTGAGGGCGGACAGATGCCTTTGATCCGTCGGATGCCAAAGTACGGCTTTCTCTACCCGTTCCGCACGGAGTATGCGATCGTCAATTTGAAGTCCCTCGCGGCGCTGAAGGCGGATCAGGTGACGCCGGGCGTGCTAGTGGACGCGGGGCTGATTAAGCGGAAGTCGCAGCCGGTCAAGATTCTAGGCGTCGGCGAGCTGGCGCGGCCGCTGACCATCCAGGCCCACAAGTTCAGCAAGTCAGCAATGGAAAAGATTCAGAAAGCCGGCGGTCGGGCTGAGGTCATCAGCGGTGTTTGAGCGGCTCCTCACGGGTTTTCAGAACATCTTCAAAATACCGGAGCTGCGGACGCGGGTTCTGTTCACGCTGACGATGCTGGCCGTATACCGGGTCGGTGCGCACATCCCGACGCCGGGCATCAACGGGGACTCGCTCGCGAAGTTTTTGCAGGAGCAAGGCGGGGCGCTCCTGGGATTTCTGGATATTTTTTCGGGCGGCTCACTGTCGCGGCTGACGATCTTTGCGCTGGGCATCATGCCCTACATCAGCGCGTCGATCATTTTGCAGTTGCTGACGGTTGTCATTCCCCAACTGTCGAAGCTCGCGAAGGAAGGTGAGCGCGGGCGCAAGAAGATTATCCAGTATACCCGGTATGGGACAATCGTGATCGCGCTGATCCAGGGATTTGGCATCGCGATCGGGCTGGAGCAGATGAAGGGTGGGGAGTTCGTGCTCCATGGGGGCTGGCCGTTCCGATTGATGACGGTCATCACTCTGATGGCTGGCACGGCCTTCCTGATGTGGCTAGGCGAGCAGATCACTGAGCGGGGGATCGGTAACGGGATTTCGCTGATCATCTTCTCGGGGATCGTCGCGCGCCTGCCGAGCGCGGTGGCGCAGACGTTTGAGCTGTATCAGGTCGGACAGCTCAACTTCGTGCTGCTCGTGTTGCTGACAACGGTCATGCTGGGCGTTGTGGCTGCCATTGTGTTTTTGGAAAGTGGCCGCCGAAAAATTCCGGTGCAGTATGCAAAGCGGGTGGTCGGGCGGCGGGTCTACGGAGGACAGAGCACGCACATTCCGCTGAAGATCAACACGGCGGGCGTGATTCCGCCGATCTTCGCCTCCTCGATCATCGCGTTTCCGGCAACGATCGCTGGATTCATCCAGTATCCCTGGGTGAAGTCCATAGGAGAGCATCTGGCGCCGGGATCGGTGCTGTACACGCTGTTGTACATTGGATTGATCGTTTTTTTCTGTTTTTTTTACACGGCCGTGGTCCTGAACCCAGTGGACATGGCGGAGAACATGAAGAAATACGGGGGCTTTATCCCCGGCGTCCGTCCCGGGCAGCGAACCTCGGATTACGTGTATAACGTGCTGACGCGCATCACCTTTGCCGGCGCGATGTATTTGGCGGTGGTCTGCGTCATCCCAGAGTTTTTGATTTACAAGTTGAACATGCCATTTTATTTCGGTGGCACATCGCTTCTGATCGTCATTGGCGTCGGCTTGGATACGGCCCAGCAGGTCGAGTCGCACATGCTGATGCGGAACTACGAAGGGTTCCTGGAGACGGGTCCAATGAAGGGACGGACCGGGTAGCCATGCGTGTGATGCTACTGGGTGCTCCCGGTGTGGGCAAGGGCACGCAGGGCGATCTGTTGGCGGCGAAGTTTCGTTGCCCAAAGATTTCAACCGGCGACATTCTTCGGGAGGCGGTGCGGAATAAGACGTTGCTGGGACTGCAGGCGAAAGCGTGCATGGATCAGGGGCAGTTAGTGCCAGACGCCGTGGTGGTCGGTATCGTCAAGGACAAGCTTGCGGAGCCGGGCTGTGCCAGCGGGTTTCTCTTGGACGGATTTCCGAGAACGATGGCCCAGGCGGAAGAACTGGGCGCGATGCTGGAGGCCAGTGGGCTGCCGCTCGATCGGGCGGTCAACTTCACGGTACCACGTGAAGCCATTGTCCGGCGACTGACAGGGCGCCGGAGCTGTCCGAAATGCCAGGCGGTGTTTCATGTGGAGTTCACGCCGCCGAAGCAAGCGGGTATCTGCGACCGGTGCGGAGGAGCGCTGATGCAGCGGAGTGACGATACGCGCACGACGGTTGAGAATCGGCTCTCCGTCTATGAGCAGCAGACGGCCCCACTCATTGCCTATTACCGGCAGCGCAATCTGCTGTCGGACGTGGACGGAGTCGGTCCAGTGGAGCAGGTGCAGCAGAGGGTTGTGGAGTTGCTGCGATCCCATGGCGTGGCATGATCATTCTCAAGACGCCAGAGGAGATCGAGATCATGGCACAGGCATCCCGGCTGGTCGCCGAGACGCTGCAGTATCTGAAGGCGCACGTGACGGCGGGCGTGACGACGGACGAACTCGACCGGCTGGCTGAAGAGTTCATCCGGTCGCGCGGCGGGAAGCCAGCGTTCAAGGGGTATCACAGTTATCCCAAGACGCTATGCATCTCGGTGAACAATCAGGTGGTACACGGGATTCCGTCGAAGCGGGTCTTGCAGGAAGGCGACATCGTTGGACTGGATCTGGGCGCAATAGTGAACGGGTTCTACGGCGATTCCGCACTGACGCTGCCGGTCGGGACAATCGATCCCAAGGCGGCCGAACTATTGCGGGTGACCGAAGAGGCCCTCTATGCCGGCATCAAGCAGGCGGTGGTGGGCAACCGGTTGTCCGACATTTCGCATGCGGTGCAGGAGCGGGCGGAGTCGGCTGGTTTTTCGGTCGTGACAGAGTTTGTGGGGCACGGGATCGGGCGCCAGCTGCACGAAGAGCCGCAGGTGCCGAATTACGGCAAGCCCGGGCAGGGGCCGCGGCTGCAGGCGGGCATGGTCCTGGCAATCGAGCCCATGGTGAACATGGGCAAGAGCGACATAAAAATCTTGGATGACCAGTGGACGGCAGTAACGAAGGACGGGAGCCTCTCGGCGCATTTTGAGCATACGATCGCGATTCAGTCGAGCGGGCCGCCAAGAATTTTGAGCAAGCTGTAGGAGACGCGCAGCGACGGATGTCCAAGGAAGATGTCATTGAAGCGCAGGGGAGCGTGACGGAAACATTGCCGAACGCGATGTTTCGTGTGAAATTGGACAATGGCCACATCATTCTGGCCCATATCTCCGGCAAGATGCGGATGCACTTCATCCGGATCCTCCCGGGGGACAAGGTGACGGTGGAATTGTCGCCCTACGATTTGACGAGAGGGCGCATCACGTACCGGTTCAAGTGAAGGGGTTGTCATGAAAGTGAAATCGTCGGTCAAGCCGATTTGTTCCAAGTGCCGGGTGGTCCGCCGGCGCGGCGTGGTGCGCGTGCTCTGCGAGAATCCGCGCCACAAACAGCGGCAGGGCTAGCGGCGCGCAGGCGGTAAGGAGGATCTGATGGCTCGTATTGCGGGAGTGGATTTGCCTAGAGAGAAGCGGGCGGACATCGGCCTGACCTATATTTTTGGGATCGGGCGTGCTATGGCCATCGAGATTTTGAAGAAGGCCGGCGTCGATGGTGCGATCCGAGTGAAGGATCTGACAGAGGATCAGATTGTGAAGCTGCGTGAAGTCATTGGTGGTCACGAGGTCGAGGGCGATCTGCGGCGCGCCGTGTCCATGAACATCAAACGACTGGTCGACATCGGGACCTATCGCGGCCTGCGGCATCGCAAGGGCCTGCCGGTGCGGGGGCAGCGGACGAAGACCAACGCGCGGACCCGCAAGGGCCGCCAGAAATCCATGGGCGCCATGCGGAAGCCGGCGGCGGCTCCTGCAAAGACATAGTCATTTTGAAGGGCGAAAAGAGGAACACGTATGAGCGTAAAGAAGGGCAAAAAGAAAGAACGGAAAATCGTGCAGGGCGGGGTTGCACACGTGCAGGCCTCCTTCAATAATACAATCGTGACCATTACAGACATGAGTGGCAACACTGTGGTGTGGGCCAGCTCGGGCAACCAGGGCTTTAAGGGCTCGCGCAAAAGCACGCCATTCGCCGCTCAGCGCGCGGGGGAAATGGCGGCGCGCAAGGCGATGGAGCACGGCATGCGGCAGGTCGATGTGTACGTGAACGGGCCGGGCTCCGGGCGGGAGTCAGCTATTCGTTCGTTGCAGGCAGCGGGACTGCGGATCAATCTGATCCGCGACGTGACACCGATTCCGCACAATGGCTGCCGTCCCCCGAAACGGAGGAGAGTCTAATGGCAAAGTATCGCGGTCCGGTCTGCCGGCTTTGCCGGCGCGAAGGGGTGAAGCTGTTTTTGAAGGGCTCGCGCTGTATGACGGAAAAGTGCGCCATCGAGCGCCGGAGCTACCCGCCCGGCCAGCATGGGCAGGGGCGGCAGCGCGTGTCAGAGTACAGCGCGCAGTTGCGAGAAAAACAGAAGTTGCGGCGCATTTACGGGCTGCAAGAACGGCAATTCCGCGGCATTTTTGAGCGGGCGGAGCGCCATGAAGGCATTACCGGCGAGCGTCTGCTGAAGCTGCTCGAGAGCCGGCTTGACAACGTGGTCTATCGGCTGGGTTTTGCCTGCTCTCGCCGGGAGGCCCGGCAACTGGTCAACCATGGACATTTCCTGGTAAACGGCCGCAAGACGGACGTGCCAGCCTATCAGGTTCGTGTGGGCGATGTGTTGGAAGTGCGGCAGCGCAGCCGCGAGGTGGCCTCGATCGTCGCGTCCCTGGATGCGGTGGAGGGGCGCGGGATCCCGGCCTGGCTAGAACTGGATCGCGCCGCTTTCAAGGGGTCGGTCAAGGCCATCCCGACGAAGGATGAGATCGCGCTGCCAGTCAACGAACAGATGATCGTCGAGTTGTATTCGCGATAAGCGCAGGCGGGTCGCGGGTTCAACGAGGCTAAGGGGACACCATGATTAAAAGCATGAAAGACTTTCAGATTCCGATGCGCATTGAGACAGAGAAAGAAATCCCGTCCGAGCACTATGCACGGTTCACAGCGGAAGCGTTCGAGCGCGGGTTCGGTACCACGGTGGGGAACTCCCTGCGGCGCGTGCTACTCTCGTCGCTGACCGGTGCGGCGGTGACGACCGTCAAGATCGAGGGCGTCCAGCACGAATTTTCGACGGTGCCTGGTGTGACGGAGGACGTGACCAACATCGTTCTGAACGTGAAGAGTCTGCGGTTGAAGCTGCACACCGACAAGCCAAAGACAATCCGCCTCAGGAAGAAGGGGCCGGGCGAGGCCACGGCAGCGGACATCCAGCATGACGCGGACGTGACGGTTCTGAATAAGGACTTGTACATCGCTACTCTGGACAAGGAAGCGGTGCTCGACATGGAATTGGTTGTCAAGCCGGGCCGCGGCTACGTGCCGGCCGAGCGGAACAAGGAAGAGGGGCTGCCGATCGGCGTGATCCCGGTCGATTCCATTTTCTCACCCGTCACGCGTGCGAACTTCCACGTCGAGAATGCGCGCGTTGGCCGGGTCACGGATTACGATAAACTCACGCTGGAAGTCTGGACGGACGGGAGTGTCACGCCGCGGGACGCCGTATCGTCCGCCGCGCTGATCCTGCGCGACCACTTGGACATCTTGATCCATCCGGACCAGCTGGGCGAGATGAAGCCCGAGGCGCGCCGCGAGGAGGAGCGCCGGGAGATCAACAAGAATCTCTTCCGGAGCGTGAACGAGCTGGAATTGTCGGTGCGCGCCGCCAACTGCCTCAAGAACGCGAACATCAAGACCATCGCAGATCTGGTGCAGAAGTCCGAAATGGAAATGCTGAAGACCAAGAACTTCGGGAAGAAATCTTTGAACGAAATCAAGGAAATCTTGGCCGAGATGGGCCTGGGGCTCAGCATGAAGCTGGATACGCTGTCCTCGTCTGAGGGTAGCAAGCGGGACGCTTAACCTGCGGGGAGGGGCCTGTGCGCCACGGAAAAAAAGGCAGACAACTCAGCCGTGACACCAAGCATCGGGGGGCACTCTTCCGGAACATGGTGACGTCGTTGCTGGACCACGAGCGGATCGAGACGACGGAGCAAAAGGCTAAGGAGATCCGAGGCTACGCGGAGCGGATGATCACACTGGGCAAGCGGGGCGGGCTAGATAACCGCCGTCGCGCGTTGAGCTTCATTCGCGACAAGGCGGTCGTGTCAAAGCTGTTCGACGATGTAGCCGGCCGGTTCCGCGATCGTAGCGGCGGCTATACCCGGATCATCAAGACGCGGCAACGAAGCGGTGATGCCGCCGCCATGGTCGCCATCGAGCTGGTGGCCAAGGGCAGCACCCCTGCTGAGACGAAAACCGACAAATCCGAACCGGCTAAGAAGGACAAACCCTCCGAAAAGGCCTAGCCGGTCGTCCCTTTTGCATAGGCCTAGCCGATCGTCATTGATCGGCTAGGTTTGTCGCTATCTGTTCGATTCGCTCTGTCGCTCATGTAATCCCGATAGTTCCCACTCCGGCCTCGTTTACTCGCCGTGTTCCGTATGCTACTATCGTGCCACTAGCTCCAATCCTCGTAAGCAATTGATTTAGGGGTCTTTATTATGTGGCAGCGATATGTTCGAGATGCGCTGCTTCTGCTGAGTGGGCTATTGGCCATCTTTCTCGTGTATATCCTGACCACTCGCGTTGAACCTGCACAAACGTCGCCGCCCGCTACATCGCAGAGTCTGGCCCGTGCCGATGCCGGCATCGACCGGTTTACCTTTACGCAGACCAAGGCGGGAGCCGTGCAGTGGCAGATTCAGGCGCAGCGGGCCCATCTGGTGGAAGCCGAACACCGGGCTGTGTTGGAAGGCGTCCAAGTTACACTCTACGGACCGAAGGGGCGTGAGCTCCAGCTGTCTGGGGACGAAGGTACGATCGACACGGCAAAGAAAAACTTCAGACTGATGAAACGCACCGGCACCATCGCCGTTGAACTGGCGAGCGGCTATACCATTCTGACGAATCACCTGGCCTGGACAGACGAACGGCGCGAAGTTGCGACGAGTGACCCTGTGACCATCACGGGGCATGGATTGGAAGTTAGCGGCCGAGGATTGATCGGGAAGCTGGACCTTGAGGAGTTTCAAATCCTGGAAGATGTGCATGTGGCGATTGCACCATAGCCGGGTCTTTGCGCTGGGCATCCTGCTTGCGGTGGGGCTGGGAAGAGCCACCGATGCCGCTGAGCCGGAACCATCGGCCAATGGACGCACGGATATCACAGCGACAAAGATCACCATGCGCAATCAGGAAAACAAGGCAATCTTTGAAGGCAATGTGGTGCTGAAAAAGGGTGTGCTGACCGTCCAGTCCGATGTCATGATCATGCATTTCAAACCGCAGAACGAATCGGCGCCTGCCGTGACAGCCCCGCCGCCCCGAAAGGGCGACGCTGAGTTGCCCACTGTGTCGAACCGAGCGGTCAGTATCATCGAAGCCACGGGGAGGGTTGTACGGATTAAAAAAGGCGACGGGCATTCGACATCCCGTAAGGCGACCTATTACGAAGAAAGCAGAAAAATTATTCTGGACGGCGATCCGGTCGCGTGGGAGAAAGGGACCTGCGTATCTGGGGGGCAAATTACGATGTTTCTGGATGATGACCGGACAATTGTGGAAGGGCAGTCTCGCGTCACGCTTGATCAGGCCGGGGGAGCGCCACACACAGGCTGCGCGGCGCAGGGGGGGAAGTGAGTCCTGCGACGACCCAACCGGTGGGGCAGGTGTTAAAGGCCAGCGGACTGGTCAAAAGCTTTCGTGGCCGCACGGTGGTCAAAGGCGTCAGTGTTGAGGTGTGTGCGGGCGAGATTGTCGGGCTACTGGGGCCGAATGGTGCCGGCAAGACAACCATTTTCGATATGGTGGTCGGGCTTTGCCAGCCCGATGCCGGTACGATTGTACTGGACAATGAGACCATCACTGATCTGCCGATGTACAAGCGGGCTCGGCACGGCATTAGTTATCTGCCTCAGGAATCGTCAGTGTTTCGCCGGTTGTCTGTTGAGGAAAACATCCTGGCCATACTCGAAATGATACCCCTCACAGCGCAGGAACGCGCAGGACGGACCGATGAACTACTTAAGGAGCTAGATCTGACCCATCTGCGAGCCAGCAAGGCCTATGCGTTGTCCGGAGGCGAACGGCGACGGCTGGAAATCACGCGTGCGCTGGTGATGCGCCCGAAGTTTTTACTGCTGGACGAGCCGTTTGCCGGCATCGATCCGATTGCGGTGGCAGATATTCAGCACATCCTCACCCGCTTAAAAGACAAACAGATCGGCGTGCTGATCACAGATCACAATGTGCAGGAGACGCTTTCCATCACGGATCGCGCCTACATCATCAACGAGGGCACGATTCTCGAGGCTGGCACGCCGGAGGTCATCGTAAACAGTGCCACCGCCCAGGCGATCTACCTTGGGAATCGGTTCAAGCTGTGATGAGACAGACGGGAGCAGGCAAGGCCGTTTCATGAAGCTCAGACTGGACCTTCGTCTCAGCCAGAAGCTGATCATGACGCCGCAGTTGCAGCAGGCGATCAAGCTGCTACAACTGTCCCGCCTTGAGCTGCAGCAGACCCTCTCGCAGCATCTAATGGAGAATCCGCTGCTTGAAGAACTCCAGGTGGATGCGGAGGAACAGGGGGGCATAGCCATCGAGGAAGGCGAACAGGGGCAGTCGCAGGAGCGGGACCCCGCGGAAGCGTCAGGGGCATCAGACTCGGAAAAGTCTGAGGACACAGAGCGGCCGGATGAGATTTCTCAGGAAAGCTGGGACAACTATTTCGACAGCGACCGGGTGGCGGGGGGGCGGGAGACAGCGGCATCGAACCAGGACGAGTTGCCGCCCTATGAGCAGACATTGGCCAAGCCGACGTCGCTTGCAGAGTATCTGCTGTGGCAGTTGGCCCTGACTGAGATGCCAGAGGCGGAGAAAATGATTGCCCGAAACATCATCGGCAACATCGATGATGACGGGTATCTGCAGGCATCAGTGCAGGATATTGCGATCGACGAAAAGGCTCCGATGGAACAGGTGGAATCGGTTCTCCGGCAGGTCCAGTCGTTTGACCCGGCCGGCGTGGGAGCGCGGGACCTCCAGGAATGCCTACTTATTCAACTCGGTTTTCTCGATCATAATCAGGTGGGCGCGCAGGTCAAGCGCAACGGGACTCTGAAGGGGTCGCTGGTTGAATCGATCGTTCGTCTTCATCTCAAGGATCTCGAGAAGAAGCAATATGCCCGCATTGCCAAGGCGTTGAATACCACAGTAGAGGCGGTGGCGGAAGCCACGCGTGTCATCGAGGCACTGGAACCAAAGCCCGGGCGGCCATATTTCTCTGCGGCCAATTTTACCATCGTCCCGGACGTGTTTGTCGTGAAGAATGAGGGAGAATGGGTGGTGGCGCTCAATGATGATGGGCTGCCGCGCCTCAGGATTAGTCCCTATTACAAGCAGATGCTGGGGGGTAGCGAGAAAGAAGATTCTGAGGCGGCCAAAGTCTATTTGGAGGAGAAGTATCGCGGGGCACAATGGCTTATACGGAGCATCGAGCAGCGTAACAAAACGATCCTCAAAGCAGTGCAAAGCATCGTCAAATTTCAGGAGCCGTTTTTTGAACGAGGCGTACAATATCTCAAGCCGCTGGTGCTCAAGCAGGTGGCAGAGGACATCGGCATGCATGAGTCGACGGTCAGCCGTGTTACCGCTAATAAATATCTCTACTGTGGGCAGGGCCTGCTCGAGCTGAAGTTCTTTTTCAATGCGGCATTGCAGCGTACGGATCAGAGTCAGGAGGCGCTGTCCTCAGTGACCGTTCGCGAAATGATCCGGAAAATGATCGCCGAGGAGAACCCGCAGCGGCCACTAAAAGACGAGGAGATCGCCGCCCGCCTGCAAAGTCATCAGATCGTTATCGCCCGCCGTACGGTTGCCAAGTACCGCACCGAAGTCAATATTCGCTCTGCCAGTCAGCGCAAGCGATTTTTTTGACTTCGTCGCATGCATTGCAGACAAGGATGCCGATGAGGCTACAAATCGTGGGGCGCCACATGACGGTAACTGCAGCATTGCGGCGGCATGTTGAGCAACGCTTGACGCGACTTGAGCGCTTTCTTGACGGAACGGAAAAAGTGCACGTGGTGTTCAGCGTGGAGCGGTTTCGCCAGACAGCCGAAGGGACGGTATCCACGCGGAGGGGGGCGGTGACGGCCAAAGCGGCGACCAGCGACATGTACGTCTCCGTCGACGCGCTGATGCACAAGTTGGTGTTACAGATTCAGAAGAAAAAGGAACGTTTGGAATGTTATAAAGTGCCACGCGTGGTGGAGGTCCGACAGCGCCCACGACTGGACGATGAGGCGGAGAGCGTTGAAAAAGTCTCCGTTGCTGTGCCGACGTTGACGCGGGACGGAGCGATTGCGTCTTTTCGAAAGGATGCGAAAAGCATTCTAGTGTTTCGCGAGGCGCCCTCAAGAAAAATCCTGATTCTGTGCCGCGGAGAAGATGGAGTGACCCGGCTAGTTGAGCCAGCGTTGGACCGGTTTTTCTGATATCCCCTGAAGACCGATTGTTCTGTCTGCCGTGCAGCTCGATCGCAGGTACGTCGCTGGAGTTGCTTTGGGACTGCCGTCCACGACCGAGCAAGCCACGGTCTGCGGGTTTCTCAGGTCTTACACTGCCCAAGTAGAGGGCAGCCTCAAACCGGCCGAAAAAATCGTAAAACCCGCTCCAGGAGCGGCATTTAAAATTTTGCTATTTCTTGACGGTACGACTATATTAACCATGCTGAGCTGCAAAAATTTGGCGTAAGTATTTTTTGAAAGTGGCGGGGGTGCCGTGCTCGATCGTATGCTGGGGCAGGACGGGTTGTTGAAAAGCAAGAGCGAGACGGGGGGCTAGCAAGAGCTGCGGATCTTCCTGGTACCGATTATCGTGAAGAACTAATGGCGGATGTGTGGCTATGCTGCGGTATTTAAACGGGGGGGAATCCCACGGCAAATATCTGTTGGCTGTGGTTGAAGGCGTGCCTGCTGGCCTTCCGTTGACTTCTGATATGGTCAACAGCGACCTCGCCCGTCGTCAAAAAGGCTACGGGCGTGGCGGTCGTATGCGTGTCGAGGAAGACCGCGTCGAATTTGCCTGCGGCGTCCGCCACGGCAAGACCCTCGGCAACCCCATCGGGCTGCTCGTTGCCAACAAGGACTGGGAAAACTGGAAAGAGGTGATGGCGGCCGAGCCCGTCAATGTGCCTCCGTCCAAGGTGGTCACGCGTCCGCGCCCGGGCCATGCCGATCTCGTCGGTGCTATCAAATACGGCCATCGGGACATCCGGAACGTCCTGGAGAAGGCCAGCGCGCGCGAAACGGCCATTCGTGTAGCGATCGGCGGTGTGGCCAAGGCCCTCCTGAGTCACTTCAGCATGCGGGTGGTGAGCTATACCGTCTCCATCGGCGACGTCACGGCCACTTGCGGGGACGATCCGCTGCAGGCCTACGATCGGGCCGAACGCTCCGACGTCCGTTGCCCGGACGAAGCTGCCGGTGCCAGGATGATCGAACAGATCCGAGGCGCCAAGCACAAGGGCGATACCCTGGGCGGTGTCTTTGAGGTTGTTGTAACCAATGCACCGATCGGGCTGGGCAGCTATGCACAGTGGGATCGCCGTCTGAGCGCCCGGCTGGCCATGGCAGCCATGAGCATCCAGGCCATGAAGGGCATTGAAATCGGCATGGGGTTCGAGGCCGCGCGCCGGTTCGGTTCCGAAGTTCATGACGAAATCTATTTCGAAAAAGGCTCTAAGGAATTTGTCCGGAAAACCAACAACGCCGGCGGATTGGAAGGTGGCATCACCAACGGCCAGCCGATCGTTCTGCGCGTGGCCATGAAACCCATTTCGACGCTCTATAGCCCCAAGAAGAGCGTGGACATTGAGACGAAGGAGCCCTTCGACGCCACAGTGGAACGGTCTGATATCTGTACGGTCCCGGCAGCCGGTGTCGTGGGGGAGGCCGTCGTGGCCTACGAGATGGCCAATGCCATGATCGAGAAGTTCGGCGGCGACAGTCTCGAGGAAATGAAGCGCAATTACGACGCTTATCAGGCCTACGTCCGCACCTTTTAGTTTCACCGCCCCTGTGCTACGATTCCTTCGCTTTTACGTCTCACCACGTTCAGCGCATGATGCCCGTGCTCGTACGGGCGGGAGAACCCCGGTGTCTTTAGGCGACGTACGCCGTGTAACCGTCTCGCTGGCCGACCGCAGCTATGACATTCTGATCAAGCCGGGCTCGCTTGGCGAGATCGGTGCGCACCTGGCCGCGCTCGGATTTTGCGGGAAAGTTGGAATCGTGACCAATCCGGTCATCGGACGGCTCTACTCAAAAACGATCCTGCATTCGCTCAAGTCCTCTGGGTTTGATCCCGTCACCATTGTGATCCCTGAGGGGGAGCGATCCAAGTCGCTATCGTCTGTCACCACCATCCTCGATGCGCTGATTAAGGCCCGCTTCGAGCGCCAATCACTCCTTGTGGCACTGGGAGGGGGTGTCATCGGAGACCTGACCGGGTTTGCCGCCTCGATCCATCTGCGTGGTATACCCTTCGTGCAGGTGCCGACGACCCTGGTGGCACAGGTGGATTCGAGCGTCGGCGGCAAAACCGGCGTGAACCATCCGCTTGGAAAAAATCTTATTGGGACGTTCTATCAGCCCCGGCTGGTGCTGATCGATCCGGAGACGCTCCGCACGCTGCCACCACGGGAATGGACGGCAGGACTGGCCGAAGTGATCAAATACGGCGTGATTGCCGATGAATCGTTTTGTGCTGAACTGGAACGCTCGATGGACCGGCTGGTCAAGCTGGACATGGAGCTGGCGAGCTGGGCGATTGTCCGGTCCTGCGAAATCAAGGCCGACGTGGTTGGGAAAGACGAGCGGGAATCCGGTCTGCGACGCGTGTTGAATTACGGCCATACGATCGGGCACGCGCTGGAGTCATTGGGCAGGTATCGCAAGTGGATTCACGGCGAGGCGATTGCGATGGGGCTGGTGCAGGAGGCCGATTTGTCTCGGCACCTCGGTCTTTGCTCGCCGGATGTCGTCGACCGTCAGCGTGAGCTGGTCCGTCGCGCCGGCCTGCCTGGTGCGATGCCGCCCTGCACGTTCACGAATTTCTGGAAGGCCATGCTGCACGATAAGAAAACGGTCCACGGGCAGGTCCACTGCGTATTTCCCGAACGGATTGGGCGGGTGGTCATTCGACCGCTTGAGCGTGAGGCCTGCGAGCAATGGTTTCGCAGTCTGCCGTCACGGAAGGCTTCCCCGTCGCTGCGGCAGGTGCGCGCGAGCAGGGGGCGCGCATAGCCATGGCCAAGGAAACCAAGTCGCGCCCGTCCGTACAACAGATGGAGCAGGCCCTGCGGGAAAAAACCCGCGAGGTGGACGTCCTGCACCATATCACCGACTCCATCAGCGGCACGCTGGATTTGGAGGCGGTGCTCAAGCACATCGTGGATATCGTCGTCGAGGTTACGAGGGCCGATGCCTGCCTGCTTTATTTATTGTCCGATAGTCGTGATGAGCTGAGCCTGCGGGCATCCAAGAATCCCCATCCCAAGTTGATCGGCCGCATCACGATCGGGATGGGCGAAGGCATTACCGGCTGGGTGGCGCGGGAGCGGATGCGCGTGGTCATCCCCAGTAACGCCAGCGACGATCCCCGATTCAAGTTCTTTCACGATCTTCCGGAGGACCGCTACCAGGCGTTCGTCTCTGTACCGATCCTGGCGAAAAACGAAGTCGTCGGCGTCATCAATGTCCAGCATAAACGTCCCCGCCGGTACCGTCCGGACAAACTGGCGCTTATATCTACGATCGCTGGCCAGGTCGGCGGAGCGATCGAAAATGCCCGGCTTTATGCTGAGACTATGCGGAAGGCTCACCAGATCGAGACGCTCTCGCAAGTGTCGGAGACGGTCACGTCCAATCGTCTGATTGATGACATTTTGCAGTTGATCGTCACGATGACTGCGCAGATGATGAATTCGAAAATTTGCTCGATCATGCTGTTGGATCAGCCAACGGGGGAACTCCGGATCGTGGCCACGCAGAGCCTGAGCGAGCAGTACCGATTGAAGCCGAATTTGAAGATCGGGCAGAGCATCAGCGGGCGGGCGGTGCAGGAGCGGCGCCCAATGATCGTGCAGGACGTCACGCACGACCGGGACTACATGTACCCTGACATGGCCAAAAAAGAAGGGCTCTGCGCACTGTTGTCGGTGCCCATGCTCGTTCGCGACAAGGCGGTCGGTGTGATCAACAGCTACACGTCTAAGCCGCATCAATTCTCGACCGAGGAGGTCAAGCTGATGCAGGCTATCGCCAATCAGGCGGCTATCGCGATCGAGCACACGACGCTGCTGGAAAAATCCTTCGAAATGCAGGAGGCTCTTGCAGTGCGCAAGCTGGTCGAGCAGGCAAAGGGGTCTTTGATGCGATCAAAGAAGCTGTCAGAGGAGGAGGCGTTTCGGCTTATTCAACGGCAGAGCATGGATATGCGCAAATCCATGCGGGAAATCGCTGAAGCCATTCTCCTGGCTGGGCAAATCGAGGAGCGCGCCAGATAATTGCGTTGACACTGTCGGAAGGCGGATGCTATACACGGCGCATCACTGAATGTATGGAGACAATGAAGTCTCCGAAAGTCAGGCCGCACAGTACGCTCGGCTTGAACCTGGACGCTGACGTCCTCCTTCCCTGGCGGGATTGAGGGCGTTTTTTTTTATCTATGCGACCATTTCGTCTTGCCATGGCCCAGATGAACCCGACGGTTGGTGACTTGGACGGGAACGTCCGAAAGATCACTGCCTGGCTGCGGGAAGCAAAGAAGGCTGGTGCCGACCTGGTGGCTTTTCCCGAATTGGCCATCACCGGCTATCCGCCGGAGGATCTCCTGTTGAAGCCCCGATTTCTGGCTGAGAACCGGCGGGCGTTACAAGAGATTGTCCGCCAGAGCCGCGGACTGGCTGTTGTCGTTGGATATGTCGGAGATGATGCGTTGTCGGATACGCAGACGGATCGCCCCACGGTGGTTGCGGCCGGCCGGCACGAGTTGTCCAATGCAGCGGTAGTGATTGCCGGCGGACGGATCGTGGCCACCTATGCCAAACGCTATCTGCCGAACTACGGCGTCTTCGATGAAAGCCGCTATTTCCATCCGGGCGGACGGATTCCCGTAGTGGTGCTGGGCGGCGTTACCTTCGGGGTGAACATTTGCGAGGACATCTGGTACCCGGAGGGACCGACGCGGACGCAGTCAATGGCTGGCGCAGAAGTGATTGTGAACATCAATGCTTCGCCGTTTCACGTGGGGAAGAGCCGCTTGCGCGAGCAGATGCTGGCCACCCGCGCACGGGAAAACGGTGTCATCGTGTCCTACACGAACATGGTCGGCGGGCAGGACGAACTCGTGTTCGATGGCAACAGCCTTGTGCTCGACCAGGCGGGCGAGGTGATTATTCTCGGGAAGGCATTCGAGGAAGATCTGCTGGTCACCGATCTCAATATTGTCGCGGCGGCACGGGCCAGGCTCGCGCATGGTCGGAAAAAACTGGCGGGGCGGTCGCGGGTGAGTGTCGAGCGTGTGGTGGTGTCGGGTGCGCTGCACGGTGTAAGGCGCGCGCGGCTGGTGCCGGTCAGTGCGGCTCCGTTGGATCCGCTGGAGGAAGTCTATCGCGCGCTGGTCCTGGGCGTTCAGGACTACGTGGGTAAGAACGGATTTAAGCAGGTCGTCATTGGTTTAAGTGGGGGCATCGATTCGGCCCTTACGGCAGCCGTAGCCGTGGATGCGCTGGGGGCACACAATGTTATGGGCCTCTTCATGCCCTCGCCCTACACGTCGCGGGAGAGTGGGGAGGATACCAAGGAACTGGGGCGGCGTCTGCACATTTCCGTTCAGACCATCCCAATCACGAAGACGTTCGAAACCTACAATCGGGAGTTGGCACCGGCCTTTGCTGGTCGCCCGCCTGATAGTACAGAGGAAAATCTTCAGGCCCGGATTCGCGGTAATCTTCTTATGGCCTTCTCCAACAAGTTCGGGCATTTGGTCCTAACGACCGGGAATAAAAGTGAGATGAGCGTCGGCTATGCTACGCTCTACGGCGACATGGCCGGCGGGTTCGCCGTCATCAAGGATGTACCGAAGACAATGGTCTATGAGCTGGCGCGGCTGCGCAACAAGCGGGGCCGCGAGCCGGTCATTCCCAAACGGATTTTCGATCGGGCTCCGACGGCTGAGCTGAAGCCGAATCAGACAGACGAGGATACGCTACCGCCCTACGCGATCCTCGATCCGATCCTCAAGGCTTACGTGGAGGAGGATCGGGCGCCGGACGAAATTGTCGAAATGGGATTCGACCGTGAGACGGTGGCGCGGGTCATCACGATGGTGGACCGGAGCGAATACAAACGCCGCCAGGCGCCGGTTGGTATCAAGATTACGCATCGGGCGTTTGGTAAGGATCGCCGGATGCCGATTACTAACCGGTACCGCAACATCTGACCGTCAGGAGGCAGCATAATGAACGTGATATGGACACGAGCGATGCATGCGACGTGGGTGGTAGTTCTGTTGTCCGGAAGTACGTCCGCCTGGGCGGAGAATGTGGTGGCAGCCCCTCGCATTGACAGCGGCGACACGGCCTGGATGCTAACGGCCTCGGCGCTGGTTGTGGCAATGGTCGTGCCAGGGCTGGCACTGTTCTACGGGGGTATGGTGCGGAGCAAAAACGTGCTGGGCACTATGATGCACAGCTTTTTGACTCTGTGCGTGGTGAGCCTGCTCTGGGTGCTGTGCGGGTACAGCCTTGTCTTCGCGCCGGACAAGGGGGGCGTCATCGGCGGGCTGGACTGGGCCTTTCTCAGCGGCGTCAGTACGGCGCCGCATGCTGCCTATGCGCCGACCGTGCCGCACCTGGCGTTCATGATCTTTCAATTATTCTTTGCGGCCTTCACGTCGGCGCTGATCGTCGGCGCCGTTGCGGAACGAATTCGGTTCAGCGCGCTGATCTGGTTTGTGATGGCTTGGTCACTGGTTGTGTATGCACCGCTTGCGCATTGGATGTGGGGCGGAGGATGGCTCAGCAAGCTCGGCGCGGTGGATTTTGCCGGCGGCACGGTCGTCCATCTGAGTTCGGGTGCCTCGGCGCTGGCCTGCGCGCTTGTCGTGGGCAAACGGCGCGGTTGGCGGACGGATTATATGGCACCGCACAATCTTCCTTTGGTGCTGGCTGGCACGGGGCTGCTCTGGTTCGGCTGGTTTGGATTCAACGGCGGCAGCGCGCGGGGCGCCAACAGCGTGGCGGCCGGGGCCGTGGTTGCTACACACATTGCTGCGGCAGCGTCAGCCCTTTCATGGATGGCCGTCGAATGGTCGCATCGGGGCAAGCCGACTGTGCTGGGGGTGGCTAGCGGAGCAGTTGCCGGGATGGCCTCTGTCACGGCTGGCGCAGGATTTCTTGGGCCGATGTCGGCAGCGCTGATCGGTGCCACTGCTGGACCGCTCGCCTATCTGGCCATTGTCTGGAAGGGCAAGTTTGGCTATGATGACACGTTGGATGTTGTGGGATTGCACGCTGTCGGAGGGGTAGTCGGCATGGTAGGTGTCGGTCTGTTCGCGTCGAGCGCCGTCAATCCGGCCGGTCCCAATGGGTTGTTTTTCGGCAATCCGGGACAGATCGGCACGCAGATGCTGGCTGCCGTCGTGGCAGCCGTCTTTGCTTTTGTCGGCACCTACATAATTCTGAAAGTGTTGGATGGCATGATCAAGCTCCGTGTGTCACCAGAGGAAGAGGCTACGGGATTGGATCTCAGCCAGCACAATGAGCGTGCGTACTCGTAAGCCTGATGGATCAGGGAGACTCATATGAAACTTGTTGAAGCCATCATCAAGCCATTCAAATTAGACGAAGTGAAGGACGCCCTACTCGAAATTGGCATCCAGGGTATGACTGTGACGGAGGTCAAGGGCTTTGGCCGACAGAAGGGTCACAAGGAGACCTATCGCGGCACAGAGTACACAATCGAGTTCGTACCCAAGATCAAGATCGAGGTCGCAATTCCAGACGCGCAGGTTCCAAAAGTGCTGGAGACGATCATGCGTGCGGCCAAGACCGGCAGCATCGGGGACGGAAAGATTTTCGTGCGGGATCTAAGTTCGGCCGTTCGCATCAGGACCGGGGAGTCCGGAGAAAGCTCTTTGTGAGTACTGCGCGATCTGCGACGGGCGATGTCCTGAACTCCGCACTCACTGAACGCCGGGAGATGATCGTCCAGCGTGTGCTAGCTGGGGCTTCCGGAGCCGAAGCCATGGAGGCGCTCACGGAGTTGATTGACGGGCTCATTATTGGGCGGTACCGAAATGGGCTTCGTCAATTGGGCGAGGCGGCCGAAATCACAGCGAGCCAATCCTGCTGCCTGGTCGCGCTCGGCGGTTATGGCCGGCGTGAGCTGGCGCCTCATTCGGATATTGATCTCATGGTGCTGTTTCAGTCGGAAGCCCAGGCGATGGTGCCTGAGCTGGTGAAAACCGTCCTGCATCCACTCTGGGACGCGGGATTTCAGGTTGGCCACAGCGTCCGGACAATTCAGGAATGCCTCGATCTAGCCGCAGAGGATTTAACGATTTGCACCTCCATGATGGAGGCGCGGTTCCTCGCTGGCAGCACGGAACTCTTTCAGCGATTTCATGACCGCTACGCTAAGCGGGTGGTCGGGAAAGACGCAGACCGTTTTATTGATCAAAAGTTAGACGAGCGGCGTCGCGAGTATGAGAAATTCGGCGAGACAATCTATCTCCTTGAGCCGAATGTGAAGAAGAGCAAGGGCGGTCTTCGTGATCTGCACGTTCTCCAGTGGATCGGTATGGCCCGCTACGGGGCGGGGACAATCCGTAAATTGGCGGACCACGGCTTTCTGTCACGTCAGGACTATCGAGCGCTGACTGAGGCTCGTGATTTTCTCTGGCGGGTGCGCGCGCTGATGCACGTGCATGCTGGGTCGGCTCAGGAGATCCTGACCTTCGAAGAGCAGGTGTGGCTCGCGCAGAAGTTCGGCTACCAGGACCGCCCGCATCTGCTGGCCGTTGAGCAGTTCATGCAGGTCTATTACCGCCATACCATGGGCTTGCACGAGCGGATGATGCGATTTGTCGCGCGGTGCCGGACGGTCTCGCTGTGGACCCGCCTGATGCGGCTGCTGCCAGCGCCGCGCCTGGAGAAGCATTTCGCCGTGCAGGGGACTGTACTGACTGTGCCGGTTGAGGAGCGGGCCCGCGTGCTCGGCAGCCCGGCCCTGCTGCTGCAGTTGTTCGATCTGGCGCGTGCGAGGGCGCTGAGCATCGATCCGGCATTACTCGAGGAGGTTCACCGGCACATCGAAACATTGCCGCTGAGCGTCTTCGATTCGCCGGAGGTCAGTGCGCGGTTTCTCAGTATTTTAACCGGTCCCCGGACGGCAGTGACGCTCGACGCCATGCATCGCGCACATCTGCTGGAACGGCTGATCCCGGCCTTCGCAACCGTGCGTGGCCTGATGCAGTTCAACCAGTACCACAAGTACACGGTGGACGAGCACAGCCTACTGGCTGTGGGCAAGGCGGAGTCCTTCGCGCAGGATCAGGGCGTCATTGGGCAGGTCTATCGTGCAATCACGCGTAAGGACCTTTTGCACCTGGCGGTTCTGCTGCACGATCTGGGTAAGGGGCGGGAAGAAGACCACAGTGAAGTGGGTAAGCGGCTTGCGGAAGAAGCGGCGGTTCGTCTCAGATTCAGCGAGCAGGACACGCGAACGCTAGTCTTTCTCGTGCACAAGCATCTGCTCATGGCGCACACGGCGCTCCGGCGCGATCCCTACGACGGCAAGGTACTTATGACCTTCGCTCGGGCAGTCGGCACTCCCGCCGTGCTCAAGAAATTCCTGGTGCTCACGGCCGCCGACATCGCGGCGGTCGGGCCCGGTGTCCTGACGAAGTGGAAGGAATCGCTGCTGGTTGAGCTCTATCTGCACACGCTGCCGGAAGTATCGGGTGGGCGAGATGCGGCCTGGGGCGCCGAACGGATGGCGCAGTTGGTGCGCGATGTGACTGCGGCGATGCCGGAGCATCCGGAGGCCACCTGGGTGCAGAGCCAGCTGGAGCAGTTTCCTCTGCGCCACTTGTATGGTACGTTGCCGGACCGCATTGCTGGGCACCTAACAGCTATTCAGCGGCTGACGTCGCGAGATGCGCGTGTAGAGGCGACGTTCAATGCGGAATTGGGTACCTGCGAATATGCGGTTATCACGCGTAACGATATATTGCCGGGCATTTTTTCGAAAATAGCCGGTGTGCTGGCGGCACGAGGGCTGCACATTCTTGACGCGCAGATCGTGACTCGTCATGACGATATTGTGGTGGACACGTTCCGGGTGACGGATCCAGACTACGCTGGCCGGCCACCAGCCGACCGGCTCGAAGAGATCGGCCGAGCCATCCGGAGCGTATTGCTAGGCGAGGAGTCGGTTGAGCGGATGATCGAACGCCATCACCGGCTAGATCATCAGCGCCGTTTGCCGGGTGAGCGGCAGACGACCGAAGTACAGATGGACAACGAGACGTCCGAGCGCGCCACGATCATCGATGTGTTTGCGGAAGACCGCCAGGGCCTGCTCTACATCATCACGCGGGCTATTTTCACGCTAGGGCTCTCCGTGCAGGCAGCCCGCATTTCGACGCGGCTGGACCAGGTGGCGGACGTATTTTATGTAACGGATTCGAAAGGGGGGAAGGTGACGGACCCGGCCTGGCTGGAGGCAATTCGCGCCACCATCAAGGGCGAGGTGGATCGGTTTGCAGCAGGACAAGTGGCGGTGCAAACAGGCGCAAGACCATAGCGCCATTATCAATTTTTAATCGGGCTGCTTGAAAAGGAGGAGGTAGGGATGACTCCGCGTGAGGTACTCGAGTACGCAAACAAAAACAAGGCACAGGTCGTCGACCTGAAATTCGTGGATTTGCCGGGCACCTGGCAGCATTTCACGATCCCGATCGAAGAACTCAACGAAGGTACCTTCAAGGATGGCTCCGGCCTGGACGGCTCGTCCATCCGCGGCTGGAAGGCGATCAATAACAGCGACATGCTGGTCGTGCCGGATCCGGCTACAGCGTGTATGGACCCCTTCACGGCTGTGCCGACGCTGAGCCTGGTCGGTAACGTGATGGATCCGATCACGCGCGAGATCTACGAGCGTGACCCGCGCTTCATCGCGCAGAAGGCGGAGAAATATCTTAAGAGGACGAAGATCGGCGACATCTCCTACTGGGGCCCGGAAGCCGAATTCTTCATCTTCGACCACGCCCGGTTCGACCAGACGAGCCACAGCGGCTACTACTTCCTGGATTCCGAGGAGGGGATCTGGAACGCGGGCCAAGAGGGCGTCAACCTCGGCAACAAAATTCGGCACAAGGAGGGCTACTTCCCGGTGCCGCCGACGGACACGCAGCAGGACATCCGTAGCGAAATGGTACTGGAGATGCAGAAGGCGGGTATTGCTGTCGAGAAGCATCACCACGAGGTGGCGACGGCAGGGCAGGCCGAAATCGACCTTCGGTTCGATTCGCTGGTCGTCATGGCTGACAAGATGATGATGTATAAGTACATCGTTAAGAACGTGGCCCGGCGTCATCACAAGACCGTGACCTTCATGCCGAAGCCGTTGTTTGGTGACAACGGGTCCGGCATGCATACGCATCAGAGTATCTGGAAGGAGGGCAAGCCGCTGTTTGCCGGGAAAGAATATGCCGGCATGTCGCAGATGTGTCTCTATTACATCGGCGGTATTCTAAAGCACGCACCGGCACTGGCGGCGATCACCAATCCGACGGTCAACTCGTACAAGCGGCTGACCCCGGGCTTCGAGGCGCCGGTGATGCTGGCCTACTCGAGCCGCAACCGCTCGGCCGGCATCCGCATCCCGATGTATTCGCCGAGCCCTAAGGCGAAGCGAATCGAGGTGCGTTTCCCGGATCCGTCCACGAACCCGTACCTGGCCTTCGCGGCCATGCTGATGGCCGGACTGGACGGCATCCAGAATAAGATCGATCCGGGAGAGCCGATGGAGAAGGACCTCTACGATCTGGAGGCTCGCGAAGCGGCCCGGGTGCCGACCATGCCGGGGAGCCTCGACGACGCGCTCAAGAACCTCGAGAAGGACCATCAGTTCCTTCTCAAGGGGGGTGTGTTCACGGAGGATCTGATCGAGGCCTGGATCGGTTACAAGCGGTCGAAGGAAGTGGATGCGATCCGGTTACGGCCGCATCCGTACGAGTTCTTCCTGTACTACGACGTCTAGACCGGTTGGGATTTTTTTCGGATGGGTTGACGGTGAGCGAGAGGCATGCTATAGTTCACCTGGTTACGTGTTAAGGCAAAGGCGCCTAACACGCAACTTCAAGACGAAACGGACAAAGGCGTCCGTCATTCTGAAAAGAGTGGCGGACGCCATTTTATTTGTATAACGAGACGGTGCCGTCTCGGGCCGGGTGGTGCGTGCGCACTCGGCAAGTAGGACAAAGACGTCCTCATTCCCGTGTGGGAGTGGGGACGTTTTTTTTGCGCACACAGCAGAGCGAGTCAACGTCAGCAAGGGCAGTCAACCGTGCCGGCAGGCACATCAACCAGGAGGGCGGGATGAACGAGAACGGAAAGAAAGCCGCAAGCGACATCATCAAGGCGAAGCGATTAGAGAAAAAAGTCACGATCGCCGAGCTGGCCAAGGCGGTAGGCCGCAATCCGACCTTTGTCGCGGCGGCCCTGTCCGGCAACCACAAACTGCCGCCGCAGGAAGCACAGAAAATCGGCACCCTGCTCGATCTCGACAGGGACACGACGGCGTCGTTGAGCAAATTTCCGGTGCGGACGGATTTCCCCATCACCACGGATCCATTCAAGTACCGGTTGTTAGAAATTATCGGCGTTTACGGCGATCCAATGCGCGAGATGGCCAACGAGATGTTTGGCGACGGCATTATGAGCGCCATTGATTTTACACTCGACATGGAAAAGGTGACGGGCAGCCAGGGTGAGGCCCGCTGCAAGATCACACTCAACGGCAAGTGGCTTGAATACAAGACGTTCTGACGACCGACATCCAGGATGCCACCGGCGTGGCCGGTGGCATCCCGCACTTAATCAGAAGGAGGCGTTATGGATTGCGTGAAGCCGACTGAAATTGCGGGTCAGATTCTGGCCGTTGGAACGGCTAAGGTTAATTTACCGGCGAAGCAACTGGTCGTCCGGGGCATGCTGGCCGGGGCCTACCTGGCGGTGGCGACGAGCATGTCCGTCACGGCGGCCGTGCAGACGGGGCAGTGGATCGTAGGTGCGCTGATTTTCCCGTTCGGATTGTGTCTCGTTGTGCTGCTAGGCACCGAGTTGATCACTGGAAGTTTCGCGCTGCTACCTGTCGCCGCCATGGAGGGCAAGGAGGGCGCAAAGATCAGTCGGGTTTTTCAGAACTGGGGGTGGGTCTTCCTCGGTAACCTGATGGGCAGCGTACTCTATGCCGTGCTGCTGGCGATCGCACTAACGACAAGTTGGTCCGGCGACGTGTCGCCGATCGGCAAGAAGCTGGTCGCAATGGCGGAGCAGAAAACAACGGGGTATTCGGCCTTCCAGGCAGCCGGCATGATCGCGGTCTTTACCAAGGCCATTCTCTGCAACTGGCTGGTGAGCCTTGCGGTCGTGATGGCCTTTGCCACGACCTCGCTGGCCGGAAAAATCATCGCTATGTGGGGGCCGGTGGTCCTATTTTTTTCGCAGGGTTTTGAACACACGGTCGTGAACATGTTTGTCATTCCAGTGGGGATGATGATGGGTGCCAATGTGACTGTGTCGGACTGGTGGCTGTGGAATCAAATTCCGGTGACGCTGGGCAATCTACTCGGCGGTATGATTTTTACCGGACTAGCCATCTATGTGAGTCACAGACCTGCGCCGAGTCACGCGAAGGCCTGAGCGGGGGGCAAGTCGAGGAGGAAACGATGCGGCGGAACTGGATAGCCCCAGGAGGGGCGGGAGCGGTGGCCGTCATTACCATGGCCGGTGATGCACTGGCCCAAGGTGCAGAATCAATGCCCAAGGTTGATGCTGCCGACACCGCCTGGGTGCTGATTGCTTCGGCGCTGGTGCTGACGATGATCGTGCCTGGACTCGCGCTGTTCTACGGCGGTCTCGTTCGCCGGAAGAACGTGTTGGGCACGATCATGCACAGTGTTGCCATCCTGTGTCTGATCAGCGTGCTTTGGATTCTATTTGGCTATAGTCTGGCGTTCGGACCCGACAAATGGGGTGTGATCGGCGGACTGGAATGGGCGGGCCTGCGCGACGTCGGCTTCTCGCCGCATTCGTCCTACGGGCCGACGATTCCACATCAGGTGTTCATGATTTTCCAAATGATGTTCGCGGCCATCACGCCGGCGCTCATCACCGGGGCTTTTGCCGAACGGATAAAATTTGGCTCCATGATGCTTTTTTCAGGGCTCTGGTTCGTCTTGGTGTATTGCCCGGTGGCGCACTGGATGTGGGGTGGCGGCTGGCTTGGTCAGTGGGGCGCGCTGGACTTTGCCGGTGGCGTAGTCGTGCATCTGACGTCGGGAACAGCCGCCCTGGTCTGTGCCTACGTGCTGGGCCAGCGGCATGGCTACGGCGTGGACTACATGGCGCCACACAATCTACCAATGGTCATGTTGGCAACTGGGCTCGTCTGGTTCGGCTGGTTCGGGTTCAACGCGGGGAGCGCCCTGGGAGTCAACCAAATTGCCGTCGTGGCTTTTCTTGCGACGCATACGGCCGCGGTCACGGCCGGGCTGGCCTGGATGACGGTTGAATGGGTGCATCGCGGCACGCCGACTGTATTGGGGCTGGCCAGCGGCGTCATTGCCGGGCTTGCGATGGTTACGCCGAGCGCTGGCTACGTGGGGCCGTTTGCCGCCATGGCGATCGGGCTGATGGCGGGTGGGCTGTCCTACATCGCAATCATTAAAAAGGGGCGGTGGGGCTATGATGACTCGCTGGACGTCGTCGGCATTCACGGTGTGGGCGGTGTCTTTGGCGTACTGGCGACCGGGTTGTTCGCATCCAAAGCGGTCAATCCAGGGGGGGCAGATGGGCTGCTGGCCGGTAACACACACTTTTTGATAGTACAGGCGGTAGCGGTCATTGTAGTGGTCCTGTTCTCTGGAGCCATGACCTGGGTGCTGCTGAAATTGATTGATCGGTTCGTGGGGCTTCGGGTTGCACCCGAGCAGGAATCCATGGGCTTGGATCTGAGTCAGCATAACGAACGGGCCTATTCGTAACAGGCAACGCCGTGAACAAGATTGAAGCGCTCAAAACCGAATGTGATGGACTGGATGTGAAAGCGTCCATCGCGGGGTACGCTACGACAGGCTGGGAGTCCATCTCGGAAGAGGACATTCAGCGGCTAAAGTGGTACGGCCTATTCCTGCGCAATCTGACGCCCGGCTATTTCATGATCCGCGTGCGGATTTCTGGAGGGAAGACCGGTTCGTATCAATTGCGCGCGCTGGCCGGCATTGCACAAGAATATGGCAATGGCATTCTCGATCTGACGACGCGTCAGCAGATACAGCTTCGTCAGATTCGCATTGAGCATGTGCCGGCTATCTTTGCGAAGCTCGAAGAAGTCGGGCTGACCTCGCTGCAAACCGGCATGGACAATGTCCGGAACGTCATGACCTGTCCGGTAGCCGGCTTGACACCGGATGAGATGCTCGACGCCACCTCCGTTGTGCAGGCGATCACGCAGGAGATTCTGGAGAACCGCGAGTACACGAATCTTCCTCGCAAGGTGAACATAGCGGTGACCGGTTGCTTAGACAACTGTCTCCATATGGAGACGCAGGATCTGGCGCTCGTGCCGGCTTATCAGGGAGAAGGCGAGGCGAAAATCACTGGTTTTAACGTGCTGGCCGGTGGCAAGCTCGGATCGGGCGGCTATCGGATTGCCAGCCCGCTGGATATTTTTGTCCTGCCATCAGAATCGCTCGAGGTCTGTCGAGCGATCATGCTGCTCTATCGTGATCACGGTCCGCGCGAGACACGCACGGCAGCACGGCTGGCATTTTTGCTGGATGACTGGGGCGTTGCGCGTTTTCGTAGCGAGGTGGAGGCAAAGGTCGGGCATCCGTTGGCTCGGGCAGGAACCGACGCGAGAAAGACAGGTGAAAAGGATCACGTCGGCATCTATCGGCAAAAGCAGCCGCGGATGAACTATGTGGGGCTCAAGGTGGTGGTCGGGCGCATCACGGCCAAGGACCTGGTGGCGGTCGCGGCACTGGCCGAAAAATATGGTACGGGCGATGTCCGTCTCTCGCCGGCACAGGCGATCATCATTCCCAATGTGGTGGACCGGCTGGTGAGCGACCTGACTGAGGAGCCGCTGGTTAAGCGGCTAACTTACAACCCAGCGCCGATCCATAAAGGCCTTGTCAGTTGTGTTGGGAACGATTACTGCAACCTGGCCGTGATCGAAACCAAGAGTCGGGCAGTCGAAACCGCCAAGGCGCTGGAGGTGAAGCTGGGTAGCGGAATCAAGCCCATCACCATGCACTGGTCCGGTTGTCCGGCCGGCTGCGGCAACCATCTAGTGGCCGACATTGGGCTGCTTGGGAAGAAAACTAAGATTGACGGCAAGGTGGTGGATGCGGTGGACGTCTTCGTCGGTGGCCGGTCTGGAATTGATCCTAAGCTCGCTATGAAAATCATGGAAGATGTCCCCTGTGACAAGCTGCCGTCTGTACTGGAGGGACTGGTGCCGTACCACACGCGCGAGAAGATGCACCGCGTGCGGGGCGCCGAGACAAGAAAAACCGCGCTGGCCGTCAAGCCCGAATCAACTGCGGGGTCGTCGCTGGCTGGGTTTATCGCGCCGAGTGTGTTGAAGCCGGCCTGACCCCCCCCTTGTTTCTCGGACAGACAGTGCTGTAGGCTCCCCCTGTTTTTTGGAGGGTTCATGGCCGCACGGCGGATAACGCAGTCTGCATCGAAATCAAAGCCGAAGCCGACGATGCGTACGCTGTCTAAGCTCCTCGTATCCGACTACGTGTCGTATGACGTGCGGAGCATCCAGCAAGATGCTCCGTTGAGGGAAGCCGGACGGCTCCTCGTCAAGTGGAAGGTGGGCTCGCTGCTTGTCGACGATGGCCGGCGTTATGTCGGGATCATCACCGACACGGATCTAAGCCGGCGTGGCGTGGCCCGCGGTATGGATCCCAATGTGACCATCGTGAAGCAGTGCATGAGCCGGCCGGTGTTGACGATCGAAGACGATGAATTGCTGGCAACCGCGATTGCCCTGATGAAGCAGAAGGGCATTCGTCACATGGCGGTGACGGAGGATCAGACGATCGTGGGGGTGTTGTCTGTTTCGGATCTGCTCAGGGCCTACGCTGACGTGGCCGGGCAGTAAAGGGGGATCGAATGCCGACATTCGTGTGTCTTTTCAACTGGACTGATCAGGGCATCCGCAACGTGCGGGATACAACCAAGCGGGCCGAGCGGTTTAAGGCTGCCATCAAGAAGGCCGGTGGGACGACCAAGGGCATTTACTGGACGTTGGGCCGCTACGACGGGCTGTTTGTGTTTGAAGTGCCGGACGAGGAAACCGCCACCGCTATCATGTTGAGCGGGGGAATGCTGGGAAGCGTCCGGACAGAAACCCTGCGCGCTTTCGAAGCATCCGAGATGGACAAGGTTCTCGCCAAGATGAAGGCCTAGTCGGCTTCGGATTTAAAACGGGCAGAAAAAATTCTCCTCGCTTCGCCCATGTGGCGGGTGATGTCTGCGGAAAGCTTCGCGGCGCCCGCCTTCCAGTCTGCTTCCTCGTAACCCATCCTCCGCGCCAGAAAAATAAACTCGTCCGAGCCAGTATCGGGGAGGACGAGATCCTTAGCGTGTCCGCGCACGATGCGGAGGGCGTCAATCACGCTCCGCAGAAACAGGTAGGCCTCACGTAGCGCCTGCGTATCGCGAGCGGGTAGCAACTTGGTGCGTTGGGCTGCGGTCAGGGCTTCCAGGGTATTGGGCGTACGTAGGGTCTTCACAGCGTGCCCGTGCATCACTTGTAGATACTGCGCGGCGTATTCAATATCCACGATACCACCGGCGCTGTATTTCACGTTCACTACCCCCTGTTCCGTCAATTCCTTGATCTGCTGCCGGCGCAGGGCTAGCGCAGTTTGTAGATCCCATGGCCGCCCACTGTAGACAAAGGTATCGCGGTGGGCTTCGATCTGCCTGCCCAAGGTTTGGTCTCCGCACACAAAACGTAATTTGATGAGCGCCTGCCGTTCGAACGGAGCGCCCAGTCCGGTTGGACTGTAGTATTTTTTAATCTCCTCCAGCGTGTTGGCCAGCAGGCCCTTGCCGCCGTGCGGGCGAAGCCGCACGTCCAGACGAAAGATGCCTTCCTGCCGTGCTTCGATCCACTGCAACAGCATCTGAGCCAGCCGTTCGTAGTACTCGCTGTGATCAAGCGGATGCTGCCCAGCCGTTCGTCCCGGCCCTCCGAAGACGAACAACACTTCGATGTCGGAGGCATAGCCCAGCTCGCGCCCGCCAAATTTCCCCATGCCGAAGATGGCAAAGGGGCAGGGCGTGCGCGCGGTGAGCTGCGGGGTGCCAAATTCACGCGACAGGCGTGCGGTGCAATCCGCCACGGCACGTTCGAGAACGGTTTCAGCCAAATCGGTCAAGGCCAGCGAGAAATCCTGGAGGGTGGTGGTGCGGTCCAGCAGATGTTTCATGTCAATGCGGAATAGCTCACGGTCCTTGAAGGCGTTGAGCGCCGTCCTACGCTGGTCGTCGGTGCGAGTGCGGGCCAGCTCCTTTTCCAGTGCGTGCGCGAGCTGCGCGCGCGCGCGGATGAGAGGGAGTCGTTGGTAGTCACCCAGGATCGGCAAAAGATTGGCGTGCTGCCGGCGTACGAAATCCTGCCAGAGATAGTCACTTGTGCCGAGCAGTCTAGCCAGCAGCGGCAGCGCCGTCTTTTTTGAGAGAAAAGCGAGCGTCTTTTTTCCTTTTGCATCTTGAAACAACTGGTCCAGAAACTGATCAAAGGATTCCAGTGCTCGGGTGGGGTCGGGGGCCCAGATCAGATGCTGGGTAAATTGCTTGGCCAGAGTCGCCGTGAGCTGCAATTCCTGCTGCTCGGTCTTGCTCTCGACCTTCTGACCGTGTCGCCCACGGACAAAGAAGCGGTCGTGCAGCTCGTCGCCGATATGCTCGAAGTGGGCCTGATGGATGTCCAGTCCGCGCATGGATAGTGCCAGGGCAAAAGCGTAGAGGAAGGCCGGCGTATCGGTTGAACGGATGTCCATGGCTGTGCTGGATGGGGAGACCTTGTTGTCGAAACGAATGTGCACGGGAGCCAGCAGGCCCTGAAAGGCGCCGCGCGTCTTGCCGAGCGTCTCGACCAGGCGGTGGTTGACGAAGCGGCGGGTCTCCGTGAAGCGCCGCGCGTCCAGCAGGCGCAGGACTTGCGTGAGTTCGTCCTGCAGCTGTTGCTGTTCCGGGAAACCGAAGGTCGTGCCGGGAAGCGGCCGGACGCGAAACACGTCCACGATCTTTTTACGTGAGAGGCCTGGTCTGGTCTGCGGGCGTTTCCAGGGTCCGGTCGGACGTGGCTGAGCAGGTCCGGTGGCTTCAGCGAAGGTGTAAAGTGCACCCTCCCGAATGTCGAGCCGGTGGCTGGAGAGGAGTCCGGCCATGGCGGCAAACTCGGAGAAATAGTCATAGGCGACGATGACCAGTGACAGATCGCTGCCTTGTGCGGTGACGGAAATTTCGCAGGGATGATCGAGTGTCAGCCGCGAGAGTAGCCGCAGGTGTTCGGCGATGTCAGCCGGCGTAACGCAAGTAAAATATGTATCGTCCATGCGTGACAGTAGGTCGCGCGTAATGTCCTGAGGAACATCGGGGGCGAGCACAGCAAGCTTGGTGAGGAGGACATCCTGGGATGACGACCGGACTTCCATGATCTCAGTATAGCGAAAGTCCACGTGATTGTACGACTCTGACGTCGGTATAATGCCGCTCTATGGCACATGCGACCACGTCTGCCAAAACATCTTCACGCCCATGTCCGGATCCCACACCACTGCTGCTTGCCTCCGACCTGCCACAGACTGAGGCAGCTGCGTTGCTGACGGCCTACGGCGTGACGGACGTCAAGCGGGCTGACGCTAATCTCCAGGCGATGGCTGGCGAACCAGGGACACGGAAGCTGCTGGCGACGATACTCGGTGACCTGTTGGCCGGACTGGCAAAGACCGCCGATCCGGATCAGGGGCTGAACCATTGGGAGCGGATGCTGCAAGCTGGCCTGCATCGAAGTCAGTTGCTGGAGTATCTGCGTAACCATCCTCGCATGCTGCATTTGCTCTGCGCGATCTTCGGCAGCAGCCCAGCCATGGCGCAGACGCTGATCCGGGATCCGCTCCTGGTGTATTGGCTGGCAGACCAGCAAGTCCTGACCCGACGGCCGTCGCGGGAGATGCTAGCGGCGTCGCTCCGCATGATGTTAGCGAACGTGAAGATGGTTGAGCGGAAACTCGACGCGCTGCGGCGGTTTTGCCGCAGGGAGACGCTACGCATCGGCGTCCGGGATCTGTTGAAGCTGGCGGACGTACCCGAGACGACCGCCGCGCTGACGGACCTAGCGTGCGTGCTGATCCAGGCGGCCTATGTAGTTGCCGAGGCCGCGTTGCGCGAGCAATTCGGACGGCCGATGCACAAGGATCGGCAGGGGCGCCTAGTGGACACCGGCTTTGCCGTGATTGCCATGGGGAAGCTCGGGGGAGGAGAGCTCAATTACAGTTCCGACGTGGACTTGCTCTACGTCTATGCGTCGGATGAGGGCAACACGGTGCCGGCGTCTCGTTCTGGCGCTCGTTCCGTTTCCAACGAAGAATATTTTGAGCGTCTCGCACGTGACGTAACCAAGGCGCTGGCCGATCCCTCTCCCGAGGGACATGTCTTTCGCGTGGATCTCCGGTTACGTGCTGAGGGTACGACTGGCCAGCTGGCCCGGTCCTTGAAACGGTACGAGCAGTATTATCTGATGAGGGGGGAACAGTGGGAACGAATGGCGCTGTTGAAGGCCTGGCCGGTAGCCGGCGATGAAATGGTCGGTCAGGCATTTCTCAAGCAGGCCGACGCGTTTATTTTCGATCCCGGCAGGCGGCACGATCCAGCCTCTCTGCTGGCGCAGGTCAAGGCTGTAAAGGACATGATCGATTCGCAGATGGCCCGGCGGGGTCAAAAGCGCCGGAACGTTAAACTGGGGCAGGGCGGCATCCGCGAGATCGAGTTTATTGTGCAGACGGCGCAAATTTTATTGGGCGCACGGATCCCTGCCATTCGTGACCGTAGTACGATGGGTGCGTTGGAGAAGCTGGGACAGCAGCGAGTGCTGTCTTCCAAGGCACGGCAGGAATTGGAGCGCGCATATATCTTTTTGCGTGATGTCGAGCACAAGCTGCAGATGGTTCACGATTTGCAGACGCACGCGCTCCCGGAGTCCTCGGATGAAATGACCCGCTGCGCCATTCGGATGGGCTATGACGCGGTCAGACGGGGCGCCGCAGTAAAAGATTTTGTAGCTGACCACCACCGGCACACGGCAAACGTGAACCGGATTTTTAAAAGCCTGTTCGACGCGCCGTCTCGCTCTAGTTTCGCCAAAGCTGCCCAAAACCTTGCCTAAAAACACGAAGAGCCGGGCAGCGTATGCTGCCCGGCTCTCTGCGTACTTTAAGCTAGAGACCGCCGCGGGCTAGTACATGCCCTCCATGCCGTGGTTGTGCCCATGGCCGCCCATCGCCGGTTCTTTCTTCTCTTCCGGCAGATCGGTGATCATGACCTCGGTCGTCAGCATCAGGCCTGCGACGCTGGCTGCATTTTGCAGTGCGCAGCGCGTCACCTTTGTTGGGTCGATGATGCCGGCCTTCAGCATGTCCACGTACTCTTCGTTCGCGGCGTTGAAGCCATGGCCGGGGCTCTTTTCCTGACGGACTTTGTCCACCACGACAGAACCCTCCATGCCGGCGTTCTGGACGATCTGACGGATCGGCTCCTCGAGCGCCCGCTTCACGATGTTGACACCGACCTGCTGTTCGGCCGGGACACCCTTGAGGTTGTCAAGTGCCTGGACGCAGCGCAGTAGTGCCACGCCACCGCCCGGAACGATGCCTTCTTCGACGGCTGCCTTGGTGGCGTGCAGCGCGTCTTCCACGCGGGCCTTCTTCTCCTTCATCTCAGTCTCGGTCGCGGCGCCCACGTTGATGACCGCCACGCCACCGACGATCTTGGCTAGCCGCTCCTGGAGCTTCTCCCGGTCATAGTCGGAGGTCGTCTCCTGGATCTGGGCTTTGATCTGCTTCACGCGGGCCTCAATTTTCTTAGAATCACCATGCCCCTCGACGATCGTGGTGTTGTCCTTATCGATCGTCACGCGCTTGGCGCGGCCGAGGTCCGTGAGCTTCACGTTCTCAAGCTTGAGGCCGAGATCCTCAGAGATCACCTGGCCGCCGGTGAGGATTGCGATGTCCTCCAGCATGGCTTTGCGGCGGTCACCGAAGCCCGGCGCTTTTACGGCCGCCACGTTCAGCGTGCCGCGCAGCTTGTTGACCACCAGGGTCGCTAGCGCTTCGCCTTCGACTTCTTCAGCAATGATCACCAGCGGACGACCCATCTTGGCCACCTGCTCGAGCAGGGGCAGGAGGTCCTTCATGCTGCTAACTTTCTTTTCATTGATGAGAATGAGTGGCTCCTCAACGGAGGCTTCCATCCGCTCGGCGTTGGTGACGAAATAGGGGGAGATGTATCCGCGGTCGAACTGCATGCCCTCGACCACGTCCAGCGAGGTCGTCATGGACTTGGCTTCCTCGACGGTGATGACACCATCCTTGCCAACCTTCTCCATCGCCTCGGCGATCAGGTCACCGATGGTTTTGTCGTTGTTGGCCGAGATCGTGCCGACCTGAGAAATCTCTGTCTTGGCCTGGCAGGGCTTGCTGAGCTTCTTGAGTTCCACCACGACGGCTTCGACCGCGCGATCGATGCCGCGCTTGATCTCCATCGGGTTGCCGCCCGCCGTAATGTTCTTGGCGCCCTCGCGGTAGATGGCCTGCGCCAGGACCGTCGCGGTGGTCGTGCCGTCGCCCGCCGTGTCGCTAGTCTTGCTGGCGACTTCGCGAACGAGCTGGGCGCCCATGTTTTCGTAGGGGTTCTTAAGCTCAACTTCCTTCGCGACCGTCACACCGTCCTTGGTGATGGTCGGGGCGCCGAACTTCTTGTCCAGAATCGCGTTGCGGCCTTTGGGGCCCAACGTCGCCTTGACGGCGTCGGCCAGCTGGTTGACCCCCTTCAGGATCGACGCGCGGGCCTGTTCGCTATACAACAGTTGCTTTGCCATTGGATTCTTCCTCCTTACAGAACGAGTTGCCGTAGTTGGGTTATTAGTGGGAGAAGATGCCCAGGATGTCCTCTTCCTTCAGGATCAGGCAGTCTTCGTCGTCGATGCGGAGCTTGCTGCCGGAATACTTGTCGAACAGCACTTGGTCACCGACTTTCACGTGCTCGACCTTCTTGCCGACGGCCTGCACCACGCCACGCTGCGGCTTTTCCTTTGCCGAGTCCGGCACATAAATGCCGCCCGCCGTGCGCTCCATTTCTTCGGTGTAGGTGACAAACACGCGGTCGCCTAGAGGCTGGAAGCCCTTAGCGGCCTTAGAGTCCTTCTTATCCTTCGTCGCCGATGACATAACGCTGCTCCTCCTTACTGGTGATTTAGGGCCTGCTGTTATTGTGTGATGCGTTCAGAACGGACGAATCTATCACAACATGCACCCAGACAGATAGTGCTTTCCTCTTGCAAGTCAAGGGGAGGGCCGAGGTTTTCTTTCTGCGGACAGGCGGGTTAAGTAAAATCGTAAGCCATTGATTTTTAATGGTTTACTGTTCTCAGCGCAGGCTGTGAAAATCAGCCACGTCTTTTTTGATGAAGTCGCGCAGGCGGCTGATGAGGCGCGCTTCCAACTGGCGGGTTCGTTCCTTGGTGATACCGTATTTCTGTCCCATATCCTCAAGCGTGACCGGCGTTTCGGACAGGATGCGGTTGCGGAGGATGTCCTCGTCCCGCTCGTTGAGCGTCTGGCTGAATTCGGCAAGCTTCTGATGGAACAGGCGGCGCAGCTCGAAGCTCGCGATTTGCTCATCGGGCGCCGCCTCCTGCGAGGGCAGGATGTCCATTAGGGTGCCGCTGTCGCTGTCCTGGGTCAGCGGCTGGTCGAGCGACACCTCCCAGCTACCCATGCGCTGGTCCATCTCGACCACGTCGCGCTCGCTGACGTGGAGCCGATCTGCCAGGAGTTTCGCGTCAGGCACGAAGCCCTGACGCTCCAGTTTCTCCTTTTCCTTGCGCAGATTGTAGAAGAGCTTACGCTGGTCCTGCGTCGTGCCGACCTTAACCAGTCGGTAAGTGCTCAGGAGATAGCGGAGAATGTAGGCGCGGACCCACCAAGCCGCATAAGCGTAGAAGCGGACGTTCTTCGCCGGGTCAAATTTCTTGATGGCCTGCATCAGGCCGACGTTGCCCTCCTGGATCAGGTCCATGTGGTCGGCGCCGCTGCGCAGATACTCCGTGGAAATGGCGACGGAGACGCGTAGATTGGCGAGGATCAGCTTGACCGCCGCCTCGCGGCTCCCCTCACGGTATTGCCGGAAGAGTTGCAGCTCTTCTTCCTTTGAGAGAAAAGGATAACGGCGGATTTCGGCAAGATATTTCTGCAGCGTCGTGACCGGGACAACCGACGTCGATACGTCGCTCGTTAGGCGAGTCTCCGCATCGTCCGGCTCGCGGTCCGCCGCCCCTCCATCGGCTGGTTCGTTCACCAGTTCCGGCGTGACGGGGACCAGCGGTTCCTCGACCTCGTCTGTATTGCGTTGAAGTTTGCGCGCGCGCTTCGCCATATGAATCTGGTGATTATAAACGCGTTGACAGCCAAGCTCAAAAAGTTTTATATATTAAGCACTTATCAAGCTCTTCCCTTCCACTAACCGGACAGGCAGATGGCATCACCGTTCAATACGATCGAAGACGCGATCAAGGAAATCAAGAAGGGTCGTTTCGTGATTCTCGTCGACGACGAGGACCGCGAGAACGAGGGGGATCTGGTGATGGCGGCCGACAAGGTCACGCCCACCGCGATCAATTTCATGGCCAAGCATGCGCGCGGATTGATCTGCCTTGCGCTGACGCCCGAGCGGGTGGAGCAGTTGCAGCTCCCGCCGCAGGCACCGGAAAACACCGCCACGTTTGGCACAGCCTTCACGGTCTCGATCGACGCGCGTCACAATACCACAACTGGCATTTCCGCCGCCGACCGGGCGACAACCATCCGCACCGCTATCGATCCGAAGTGCATACCGGGCGATCTCGCGCGACCGGGCCACATTTTTCCGCTCAAGGCGCAGACGGGCGGCGTTCTCCGGCGCGCCGGGCAGACGGAAGGCTCGGTGGATTTGGCGCGGCTGGCCGGATTGGCGCCCGCTGGCGTGATCTGCGAGATCATGAACGAGGACGGCACCATGGCCCGTGTGCCCGAGCTGGGCGTCTTCGCCAAGCAACACAAGCTGGCAATGGTGACGATCAAAGCGCTCATCGAATATCGCATGCGCCGAGAAACTTTCGTGAAGCGCGTGGCTGAGGCGCATTTGCCAACGACTTTCGGTGACTTCGAAGCGATCGTTTTCGAAAACGAGGTGGACGGCGGTACGCACGTCGCACTGGTGAAGGGGCGGGTCAGTCCGAACGATCCCATACCGGTCAGAGTCCATTCCGGCTGTCTCACTGCCGATGTGTTCGGCTCGCTACGCTGCGACTGCCGCGATCAGCTGCACCGGGCGCTCGAGATGATTCAGAAGGAAGGCCGCGGGGTCCTGCTCTATCTCAACCAGGAGGGGCGGGGCATCGGCCTTATCAACAAGCTGAAGGCCTACAAGCTGCAGGACGAGGGGCACGACACGGTCGAGGCCAATCTCAAGCTCGGCTTCAAGCCGGACTTGCGGGACTACGGCATCGGTGCGCAGATTCTCGCCAATCTGGGACTGCGACAGATCAGGCTGATGACCAACAATCCGCGCAAGATCGTCGGCATCGAAGGGTACGGGCTGAAAGTGGTGGAGCGGCTGCCGATCGAGGTGGCGCCCCGGCCCGCGAATGAAAAATATCTGCGGACTAAAAAGAATAAATTAGGGCATCTGTTGAACAAGGTCTAAGAATCGTATGGTTCCCATGAGAACATTCGAAGGCGAATTGAACGCGGCAGGTTGCCGCTTCGGCATCGTCGTCAGCAAGTACAACGAATTCGTTACCAGCCGTTTACTGGCAGGGGCAGCGGACGTATTGGTCGAGGCCGGTGCCAGCCAGGACGATATCGACGTGGCTCATGTACCTGGGTCCTACGAGATTCCGCTCGTAGCCCGCGAACTGGGGAAGTCCGGCCGATACGATGCGATTATCTGTTTGGGCGCGATCATTCGGGGAGAGACGCCGCATTTTGAGGTCATCGCGGCGGAAACGAGCCGGGGCATTGCGCGGGCAGCGATGGAGGTGGCGGTGCCGGTCATTTTCGGCGTGCTCACGACGGATACCGGCAAGCAGGCGCTCGAACGGTCCGCTGAGCCGGAGCATAACCGCGGTTCGGAAGCGGCCCGCACCGCCATCCAGATGGCCAATCTGATGCGGCAGTTGCTCAGACAGAGCAGAAAGCCCGGTGCAGCTGCCAAGACGCCAGCGCATCCAGCCACAAAGAAGGCTAGGAAATGATCCTGTCTCACGGGAGCTGGTGATGGGTACCCGCCGCCAGTCCCGCATCTGCGCGCTTCAGCTGCTTTTTCAGTGGGATATTCACCATTCGACCGAGCATTGGCTGGCCGATTACTGGACTCAGCATCCCGCCGTGCCGGAAGTCCGCGAGTTTGCCGAGCAGCTTGTCGAGGGCGTGATGGATCGTCAGAAGGAACTCGATGCGCTCATTGGCAAGCTGGCGACCAACTGGAAAGTGCCGCGCATGCCGATCGTGGACCGGAGCATTCTTCGCATGGGCCTCTACGAACTGCTCTGGCTTCCAGATGTGCCAGCCAAGGTGACGGTGAGCGAGGCGATCGAGTTGGCCAAGCAATTCGCCGACGATGAAACCAGAAAATTCGTGAATGGCATTCTCGATAAAGTGTTGAGGGACGATCCGCGGCTGGAAGGCAAGCGCGCCGAACTGGCGGAGGCGGGCAAGTGATCGAACGCTATACCTTGCCACGGATGAAAGCCGTTTGGGATCTGCGGCGCAAGTACGAAATCTGGCTAGAGGTCGAGCTGCTTGCCTGCGAAGCACTGGAAAAATCCGGGCAGGTACCGCGTGGTACGGCCTCGCGCATCCGCAAGCGCGCGAAGATTGACCCGGATCGTATCGCCGAGATCGAAAAAGTTACCAAACACGACGTCATCGCCTTTCTTGAATCGCTTGCCAAGCCAGTCGGCAGGGACGTCCGCTATCTACACACGGGCCTGACCTCGTCTGACATCGTGGACACGTCGCTTGCCGTCCAGATGGGCGAGGCGCTCGACCTCATTCTGCTCGATCTGGAGGTACTGCTTGCTGTGCTGAAGAAGCGCGCCTTCGAGCATCGCGACACGATCATGGTCGGCCGCTCACACGGCATCCATGGCGAGCCGGTCTCGTTCGGCTTCAAACTGGCCATCTGGTACGAGGAGGCAAAGCGACATTGCGCCCGGCTGCGCGCCGTGCGCAAGGAAATCGCCATTGGTAAGCTTTCGGGCGCCATGGGCACCTTCGCACACCTGGGGCCAGAGGTGGAGGAGTTCGTTTGCAAGAAACTCGGCTTGCAGGTCGATCCGGTATCCAATCAGATCGTGCAACGAGATCGGCATGCGGTCTACGTCTCCGCGCTGGCGCTGCTGGCGGGGAGCATCGAAAAATTTGCGACCGAAATCCGACATCTTCAGCGGACCGAGGTGCTGGAAGCAGAGGAATTTTTCTCGGAAGGGCAGAAGGGCTCCTCGGCCATGCCGCACAAGCGCAACCCGATCGCGTCGGAAAATCTCTGCGGTCTCGCACGCCTGGTGCGGGCCAGTAGCCTCGCGGCGATGGAAAACGTCGCGCTCTGGCATGAGCGGGACATCAGTCATTCCTCCGTTGAACGCGTCGTCATGCCGGACAGCACCATTCTGATGGATTACATGCTGGTACGGATCACGGACCTCATCCGCAACCTCATCGTCTATCCGAAGCGGATGAAGCAGAATCTCGAGCTGACCGGCGGGCTGGTCTACTCGCAGCGGCTGCTGTTGGCGCTGGTGGAGAAGGGCGCCCAGCGCAAGGAGGCCTACGAGGCCGTGCAGCGCTGCGCGATGTCGGCATGGAAGGGGCGGGCCGGGTTCCACGATCTGGTTAGCAAGGATCCGCTCATCTCGAGACACCTCAAAGCATCGCAGATTCAGGCCTGCTTCGATCCGGCGTATTATCTGCGTCATGTGGACAAGATTTTCAAGCGTGTGTTCAGCGGGAAAGCGCATGAATAAGGGGGCGCTCCTCTACGAAGGGAAAGCGAAGAAGGTTTTTGCAACGGAGAAGTCCGACCACGTTGTTCAGTATTTCAAGGACGATGCAACGGCGTTCAACGCGCAGAAGCGCGGCACGATCGTGGATAAGGGCGTGGTCAACAACAAGGTAGCCTCGCGCCTGTTCCAGTTACTCGAAGAGCAGGGCGTGCAAACCCATTTCATTGAGCGGCTCAGCGACCGCGAGATGATCACAAAGAAAGTCGCTATTGTGCCCATCGAGGTGGTCGTGCGGAACATCGTGGCGGGCAGCCTTGCGAAGCGGCTAGGATTGACGGAGGGGGAGAAGATCGAGCCGGCGGTTGTTGAGTTTTACTTCAAGAACGACGCGCTCGGCGATCCGCTGATTGCTGAGGAGCATGTGCGCCTGCTTAAGCTGGCCACGCCGTCGGTTGTTGAGGACATCAAACAGCAGGCGCGGCGCGTCAACGCGGTGCTCCAGCCCTTCTTCAAGGATCGCGGGATGGTGCTGGTGGACTTCAAGCTGGAGTTCGGCATCCACCACAACAAGCTGATCCTCGCGGATGAGATTTCTCCTGACACCTGCCGCATCTGGGATGCCAAGACCGGCGATGTCATGGATAAGGACCGATTCCGCAAGGATATGGGCAAGATCGAAGAAGCCTACCAGGAAGTGCTCCGCCGCGTGTGCGGCGGGTAGGCATTGGGTATGCAATACAGGCCCTACGCTATAGGCACTGGGCTGCGGGGAAGAGTTTCAGATGGCCTTATCCTCATTCATCGCTTATGGCCGATAGCCCATAGCCTAAGGATAAAACAGTGAAGCGTCTTCTCCAATGGTTTTTGCACTACGGCCTGGTGGCATCGGTGTTGGTTTGGGCCGGAGCCGTCGGCCTGATGGCCTATCGTCTCGACGATTCGCCCTGGCGGTGGGCATTTGTCGCGCTTTCAATCGGCGGCGTGGCAACTATTGGTGCCATCATCTGGATTCGCAAGTACATCGATCGCCAGTAGGAAGCCGTCAATACGAGGATGTCATGGTGAAAGCGAAAATTTATGTCACGCTGAAGTCGGGCATTCTGGACCCACAGGGCAAGGCCATTGAACATGCGCTGGAGGCGCTGGGCTTCAAAAACGCTGGCAACGTTCGCATGGGCAAATACCTCGAGCTGGATGTAAACGAAAAGGACAAGACTAAGGCTGAGGCCGAAGTGAAGTCCATGTGCGAAAAATTGCTAGCGAATACTATTATTGAGGAATATCGGTTCGAGCTAAGTTAGGGGCGAGAGTTCATTGAATTTGCTTGTTACGCGTCACGTGTCACCCGTTACAGCCTTATGAACTTCGGCGTCGTCGTTTTTCCTGGCTCCAACTGTGATCACGACTGCATCCACGTCATCTCCGACGTCTTGGGCGAGCAGGTCACGCCAGTCTGGCACAAGGAGACCTCGCTACGCGGATTGGACGCGGTCATTCTCCCTGGCGGATTTTCCTATGGCGACTATCTTCGCACCGGGGCTATTGCGCGGTTTTCTCCGGTGATGATGGCGGTCCAGCAGTTTGCCAAGGAAGGCGGGATGGTCATCGGCATCTGCAACGGCTTCCAGATTCTCTTGGAGGCGGGGCTACTGCCCGGGGTCATGTTGCGGAACCGCTCGCTCGCATTTATTTGTAAAGACGTGCATGTCAAAGTCGAGAACGCTGCTACGCCGTTTACGGGCCGCTGCGAATCGGGGCAGGTGCTTAAGATTCCCATCGCCCATGCAGAGGGCAACTACTACGCTGATCCCGTTACACTCGCAGCCCTCCAGGCCAACGCGCAGATTGTATTTCGGTACTGCACCCCGGATGGCCTGGTGACGGCGGAGAGTAATCCCAACGGCTCGCTCAACAACATCGCGGGCATCCGTAACGCCGAGGGGAATGTGTTAGGCATGATGCCGCATCCCGAGCGCAGCGCTGAGGACGCACTGGGCAACGACGATGGCCGATGGATCTTCCTCTCCATTTTGGATGCGCTCACGAAGGCAAAAGTTAAGACGGGTGGGGCGTGATGTGCACAGGCATCTATCAGCGTGTTTCGGCGAGGGTTATGGGAAAAATCGACGACTCAGTCTGGCGGTGCGCAGATTCTATTGATTGGGGTTCCCGGGGAGTAGATCCCGGCGCGCAGACAGATTTGCATCCATGAATACTTTGGTCTCGATCTCATATTGTCTGGCGGGTAGTGACCAAGCGTCTGCCGGTTCTTAAGCGTCACATCGCAGCCACCTTTTTCAAGGTTGCGCAATTGAGGAAGAAAGTTTGGGGAAATGAAGCCGTCTAGCCCGACCGTTACCAACGACATCATCAAGCAGCATAATCTGACCGATGATGAGTACAAGAAGATTGTCGAGATTCTCGGCCGGGAGCCGAACTTGACCGAACTCGGCATCTTCTCGGTCATGTGGTCGGAGCACTGTTCCTACAAAAGTTCGCGCATTCATCTGAAGAAGCTGCCAACGACTGGCCCGCGGGTGGTGCAGGGGCCGGGCGAGAACGCTGGTGCGGTGGACATCGGCGACGGGCTCTGCGCGGTGTTCAAAATGGAATCGCACAACCATCCCTCGTTCATTGAGCCCTACCAGGGCGCGGCGACGGGCGTCGGCGGAATTCTGCGCGATATCTTTACGATGGGCGCGCGGCCGATCGCGCTGCTGGACTCGCTGCGCTTCGGTTTGTTGGAGCAGCCAAAGACCCGGCATCTCTTAAAAGGCGTTGTTGCAGGAATTTCTGCCTACGGGAATTGCATGGGCGTGCCGACGGTGGGTGGCGAGACGGTCTTCAACGAAATCTACGCGAACAATCCGCTGGTGAATGTCTTCTGCCTCGGTATCGCAAAGAAGGATAAGCTCTTTAGGGGCACGGCGGCGGGCGTTGGCAATCCGGTGCTCTATGTCGGTTCGAAAACGGGCCGCGACGGAATTCACGGGGCCACGATGGCCTCAGATTCTTTTGACGACAAATCCGATGCGAAACGGCCGACGGTACAGGTAGGGGATCCCTTCACAGAAAAGCTGTTGCTCGAAGCCTGCCTTGAATTGATGTCCACGGATCTGCTGGTCGGCATTCAGGACATGGGGGCGGCCGGATTGACCAGCTCGTCCTGTGAAATGGCCTCGCGTGCGGGCAACGGCCTGGAGTTGGACCTCACGCACGTGCCCCGGCGCGAGCCGGGCATGGCGCCCTATGAACTGATGCTCTCCGAATCGCAGGAGCGCATGCTCATGGTAGCGAAACAGGGCAAGGAGGAAGAGGTCCTCCGCATCTGCCGCAAGTGGGATTTGGACTGTGCCGTGGTCGGGCGTGTGACAGGTGACGGCATTCTGCGTGTGATGGATCAAGGTAAGGTCGTGGCGGAGATTCCGGCCAAGTCGTTGGCCGAGGAGGGCCCGAAATACGAGCGCCCCAATGCCCCCCCGGCCTATCAGGAATTGCTCCAGGCGCTCAACATTGATGCGTTGCTGGAGCCGAAAGATTACGCCGCGACGCTGCTCGCTTTGTTAAGCGCGCCGACCATCGCGAGCAAGCAATGGATCTACCGGCAATACGATCACATGGTCCGCACAAACACGATGGTGCGGCCCGGCTCCGATGCGGCGGTGCTGCGCATTAAGGGGACGAAACGGGCGGTGGCGATCACGGCGGACTGCAATGGGCGGTACTGCGTCCTGCATCCTTATATTGGGGGAATGATTGCGGTGGCAGAGGCCGCGCGCAATCTCGTCTGTTCGGGCGCTGAACCGATCGGCGCCACGGACTGTCTGAATTTTGGCAACCCGGAGCGGCCCGACGTGATGTGGCAGTTCATTCTGGCGGTTGAGGGCATTGCCGACGCCTGCAACGTTTTGAACGTGCCGGTCGTGAGCGGTAACGTGAGCTTCTACAACGAAACGAACGGACTGAACATCTCTCCCACACCGATCCTCGGCATGGTCGGGCTGATCGAGGATGCCGGCAAAATCATGACCCAGTGGTTCAAGCACAAGGGCGATGTCATTATCCTGCTGGGGGAAACCAAAGAGGATTTAGGCGGGACGGAGTATCTGCGTGTCATCCACCATCGTGAGCAAGGCGAGCCCCCGGCGCTCGACCTGGACGTCGAGAAAGCCTTGCAGGCCTGTACATTGAAGCTGATTCGCGACGGGCTTGTGCAGTCCGCGCACGATTGCTCGGATGGCGGTCTAGCCGTGGCGCTAGCCGAGTGCTGCGTGTCGGGCGAGCAGCCGCTCGGCGCAACCGTGCAGCTTCCAGCCGGGCGTACCCGGCGTGATGCACTGCTGTTCGGTGAGAGCCAGTCACGGATCGTTCTATCGGTCAAACCGGAACATGCCGGCCAGGTTTTGACAGCCGCACAGACAGCTGGTGTCCCGGCTACACGAATCGGTATGGTCGGCGGCAATCGGCTGGCAATTGAAGTGGACGCCGGGAAACAGCAAGCCGGTTGCCGAATCGACGTCGAACTGGGTACAATTCATGACCGGTGGGCCAACAGTCTCGAGCGCACGCTTAATCAGGCGTAAGGAAGTCAGGGGCATGAGCCGCACCCGTAAAGAGCTTCCGATGGTCCAGCGCCCCACGTCGCGCACCGCGCGGCCGCAATTCATTACCCCCGACAAGTTTCACGACGAATGCGCTGTCTTCGGCATCTACGGCCACAAGGAGGCAGCCAACATCGCTTACCTCGGCCTCTACGCGCTGCAGCATCGCGGGCAGGAAGGCTCCGGTATCGCCGCGACGGATGGCGAACATTTCCACGTTGAAAAGGGCCTGGGGCTCGTCGCCGATATCTATACCAAGTCAGCGATCAAGCGCCTGCATGGGCACGCGGCGATCGGCCACAACCGCTATTCGACGGCAGGCGGCGGCGGGCTCAAGAATGTGCAGCCACTGACGGTTAATTTCGCCTTTGGTAACATGGCGCTCGCGCATAACGGCAATTTGATCAATGCCCCCATGCTCCGCAACGAGCTGGAAGCTTATGGCGCGATTTTCCAATCCACGACAGACAGCGAAGTCATCATTCACCTGATCGCCCATTCGCGTGCGGATACGCTGCTCGCGCGCATCGTGGACGCGCTGAGCCAAGTCCGGGGTGCTTTCTCGGTAGTCATTCTGACGGAACAGGGCGTGATTGCGGCGCGCGACTCCTATGGGCTGCGGCCGCTCTGCCTTGGGCAGGTAAAGGGGAGTTGGGTCGTGGCGTCGGAAACTTGCGCTCTCGACCTGATCGGCGGGGAATACGTGCGGGATGTCGCGCCGGGTGAATTGGTCATGCTTGACCATCGCGGCGTGACCTCGCTCAGGCCCTTCACCCACACGCGTGAGGCCATGTGCGTGTTCGAGTACGTCTACTTCGCGAGACCGGACAGCAAGATTTACGGCAACAACACGGTCTACGCGACGCGGAAAGCCTACGGCCGGCAACTGGCCAAGGAATCAAAGGTGCAGGCCGACATCGTCATTGCCGTGCCGGACTCCGGTGTCCCCGCCGCGCTGGGATTTTCTGAGGGGGCGGGGATTCCCTTCGAGACTGGCCTGATCCGTAACCACTACGTCGGCCGGACCTTCATCGAACCGGAGCAGCAGATCCGCCACTTTGGCGTGAAGGTGAAGCTAAACGCCGTACCCGACGTGCTAAAGGGGAAGCGGGTGGTTGTGGTGGACGATTCACTTGTGCGTGGGACGACGAGCCGAAAGATCGTCAAAATGATCCGCCACGCAGGCGCCAAGGAAGTCCATATGCGGATCAGTTCTCCACCAATTATCTCGCCCTGTTTCTATGGCATCGACACGCCGAGCAAGAAGGAGCTTATCGCCTCTGACCACAAGCTTCAGGAAATCAAAAAATACATCACGGCCGACACGCTAGCCTATCTGAGCCTCGACGGCATGCTGGCTGTGTCGCCCGGGCATGCTCCTCAATATTGCAGCGCCTGCTTCACCGAACAGTACCCGATTCCGTTTTCTAAGGCGGAAGAGCTGCAATTAGGCCTGTTCGAACCCCATCACTCGTAGATCGCTAAAAAAGGCGTTCAGCGTTGTTTTCAGTTGTCCGTCTCCCCCGCAGTGCACCTAAAACGTACGTCACAGTCACCGACCGCCCTGCAGTCGTGCGAGAGGGCCTTGTGAACGACCCTTAGTAATACATGGAAGGCCTGTTGCCCGAGAAATTTTGGCCATGTTAGGATGCGTTGACATACTTGGTATCACCATGTTGACGGAGGTCATCATGAAACGTCTCGCACTCATCGCGCTGTCGGTGTGTGTTCTCACTTCAACGGCGCTTGCGGCTGGATTCTTCAAGATCGGGGAGCCGGCGCCGAATTTCACACTGAGTTCTCTCACGGGAGACACCGTGTCATTAGCGGGCTTCAAAGGCAAGGTGGTCGTGCTGGGGCTTTTCCATATCTGCGAGCCGTGCCTGGAGCAAGGGACCAATTTGCAAAAGGTTCATGAGGCAACCAAAGGCAAGAACGTGCAAGTCGTTGGCGTCAATTCTGCCGGCAATTCGAAAGACCAAATTGCAAAGTTTCTGCATCAGTTTCCAGTGACGGTGACCTATCCCTATCTGGTTGATCCTAAGAAGGACACGGACAAGCTCTACGGTGGTGGCAAGTTCATCCCGAATGTGTATGTAATCGATCAGAACGGCATCATCCGCTGGCAGCGGGTCGGGACCATGGAGCTGGCCGGTGATGAGGTGATTCTGCAGGAAGTGAACAAACTGCTGGCCACAGCGAAGGGGCTGTAATGGACGAGATCGAGGCGGGAACGAAGAAGTTTCACGAACTGGTGAAGGAACTGGACGCTGCGGTGCAGGTGGTGGTGCCTGTGAAGCCGACCAACAGCATGTTTTTAATCTCGCTCACTAAGGGAGCCAACCGCAAGTTCATCACCATTCCGGAGGACGACATCATTGACCTTCCCAGCGACGCGGGCATTGCCGCCAAAGTGCGCAAAACGGTTCAAGACGCGATCGCGGCGTTATGAAACAGCTGTTGCCTGGCATTTGGCAGTGGTCTTGGTTTTCAGAGGACAAGCAGCTCGACTTCAACGGCCTGTTCCTGACTATCGGAGACCACCGCATTCTGGTGGACCCGCCTCCAATGACCGCCGTAGACGTGGCACAGGCTGGGCGAGGCGGGGCGATCGATTACATTCTGATCACCAATCGCGATCACGAGCGGGAGGCTGCCGCGTTTCAACAGCAGTTCAGCTGTCAGGTCTGGCTGCCTGAAGTTGACGCGCCGCAGATGACGGTCAAATCCAACAAGACATATAAAGACGGTGAATTACTGGCCGGCGGAATCTGGGCCGTACATCTGAAAGACCAGAAGTCGCCCGGTGAATGTGCCCTGTTCATCCAGCAGGGGAAGGGCATTCTGATTGTCGGCGATGCGTTGATTGGCAAGCCGCCCGGGTCTGTTTGCATGCTGCCGGCGGAGCGTCTCGCTGATCCTGCCAAAGCTCGCGACGGATTAAAGCGGCTGCTGAAATACAACTTCGACACGCTGCTCGTTGGGGATGGCACTTCTATCATGACCGGTGCCAAGGCCAGCGTCGAAGCGCTCCTCCTCTAGCCATGCGCGAACACGGCTCCGCACAACTTAACCGACGGGGGAACCAGCATTTCTCGCGTGGCGATTACACCAGTGCCCACGAATGTTACATGAAAGCGCTGGAGTGTGACCGCAAGACCGGCGATCGCCGTGCGCTTGTGACCACGCTCGGAAATCTCGCCAATATCTGTGGTGTCAGCGGCCACCGGGAGGCAGCGCAAAAACATTACGAAGAGGTGCTGGATCTGCAGAAACAGTTCGGGGATGAACGGGGTATCGGCACGACGCTGGCTAATCTTGGCAATTTGCGCGCGGATGCTGGTGAGTGGGGCCGGGCCCGCGCCTACTACCTTGAGGCGCTCGATATTCTCAATCGCGCGAAGGATGAGGCCGCGAAAGCGGTACTGCTGTCAGACCTCGGTTTCGTAGCCCGCGAAACCGGCCAGTACGATGAGGCCGTACGCTTCTACGAACAATCGGTTGCTTTGATGAAGCGGTTGGACGATCAGGGGGGGGTGGCCGATGCCTGGCGCATGATAGCCCGGACCTATTTGATGCAACAACGCTACGCTGACGCAGTGGCCTGCTCCCAGACCAGCCAGGCGATTGCAGAACGCATGCGCGACGAGCTGCGCGTCGGGGGAGCGCGGTACGTGCTGGCCGGCTGCTACGAACAGTTGGGCCGCTTGCAGGAGGCCGCTGACTTGCTTGAACTGGTCGTGGCGATGGATCGCAAGTACCAATTGCCCAAGCTGCAAGAAAATATCGGTCGGCTGAAGACGTTACGCGGTCGTCTGACCGAGAAGGCCCGTGCATGAGCGAGAAAAGCACGCTTCCTCCCGCGCCGGCTTGGACGGAAGCCCGTACGAGACTGCAGCAGTCGGAGCCGGCTTTCGACGAGCTGGAGCCTGGTGGGGCGCTGGCGCTTGCGTTGAACGATGACGGCTGGATTCTGGAAATCACGCCTGATGGCCGACTGATCTGTCAGGCCGGCATGGATATCGAAGATATTCAGAGTTTGTTGTCTGACGGCACGCCAGAAGATCTGGGTACAGACGAGCTCGCTAAGCAGGCCAAATATTATTTACAGCCGATGGTGGCGAAGTTTCGCAAACCGCTCCGGGATGCGGGGTTCGAGGAGCAGACCGAGATGACCGAACAATATGTGGCCATTACCTTCCAGCGGCCAGTGGATTTTTTAAACGTAGACGCGGTCATGCAGTCGATCCGTTGGTGCAAACAGCACTTTGCCGTGAAAGCATGACGCCGCCATCTTCGATCCATACGTTTGGCCAGTTTCGCGATGCGGTGGCCGCGTACCGGCTGCCGCGTTTTATCCTGACCGCCCTCGATCTTGATCTGTTCACCGCTGTCGGCTCAACAAGCTGGACAATGCCGGCGTTGGCAAAGCGGTTACGCGTCAATGCGCGCGGACTTGAGATTCTCTGCCGGAACCTGGCCTGCGCGGGGTTGCTCATCAAATCAGGCGCACGCTATCGGAGTAGCCGCTTTGCACGACAGGAACTCAATCAAAAGAGTCCGGACTATCGCTCGGCCTATCTCGATTTGCTGCGTAGTCATTGGCATGACTGGTCGCAACTTACCCAGTCGGTGAAGCGTGGGCGGCCGGTGGATGACGACAAGGGATCAGACGATCCGGCCGATCGCCGGCGGTTTTCGTGGGCGATGCATTACCGGTCAGTTGATGTGGCGACGAAAATTGCCACGCAGATCAATTTGCACGGTGCGAAGACACTCCTTGATCTGGGCGGGGGGCCGGGGACGTATGCGCTGGCTTTTTTGAGGAGCCATCCTTCGCTCCGTGCGACGATCTGTGACCGCGCACCGGCCTTATCCGTGGCGCGTGAGATCGCTGCGACCGTGCCGCAGGGGAAGCGGCTCTCCTATCTGCCGTTGGATTTCGTCACGCAGCCGATTCCCGGGCACTACGACGTCATCTGGTTCTCTAACGTCCTGCATATCTATTCCCCAAACACCAACTGCACGCTGTTCCGGAAGATGGTCCGTGCGCTGACGCCGGGCGGGCGCCTGCTAATCCAGGATGCCTTCCTGCACGATGGGCAGGGGTTATTCCCTCAAGACGCAACGCTCTTTGCCGGCACGATGCTGTTGTTTACTGACGAGGGCAACACCTATGCGGCACGTGACACGGCGCGCTGGCTGCGCGCGGCCGGCTTTGCGAAGGTTCGTCGGCTCAGGATCAAGAGGGGGATGGAGGACTGGGACGGGGGGATTCTCGAGGCGTCAACGGCTCTCCGATCGTCAAGAACTCCTTCCCGCTGACGACGATCACCAGAAAATTCAGTGTGCCTGTTAGCCCGCTCAGCATCGTAACAATCTGCGGGACATCCGGCTTTGTGATCCCCTGCACGACGGTCGCGATGTCGAGCGCCAGCCCCACGGTGCCGTACATGACCGCCCCCATGAGCGCCCATCGCTGGCGTGTCAGCACGCAGGCGATCAGCACAGGGAACCCAAACAGCACCGTTGTCCAAAGAATCATGTGGGGCGGGGAATCGGTGCCGATCGTGGCCAATTGCACCGAGCCGGCACCCAGTAATGCGATCAATAAGACGATGGTCGCTGTCCGGGCAGTCATGGGGCACCACTATAGCAGAAGCTCCGGCGCCTTGCCTTCGCTCAATGCCGATGCTAGCGTTGCGGTATGCACGATACACCGCAACGTATTCTCATTTATGACGGCCAGTGCCGGCTCTGTGTGATGGCCAAGCAGGGGATTGAGCGGCTTGAAACGCAGCCGGGCGTCCGCTTCGTGCCCTATCAGAGTGAGGAAGCCGCCCACTGTCTGGCCGCCGACTACCGGCCCGGCCAGCCCGACGCAGCGTGTCTGGTTGAGCAGGACGGGACTATTCTGAAGGGGTTGGATGCGTTCGTGCCGTTGCTACCAGGCCTGCGTGGCGGCTGGCTCGCACTGGTGTTTTGGAAGGTGCCGGTACTTCGTCCGCTGGCCCATGCGCTCTACCGCGTGATTGCTAAAAATCGCTATGCGTGGTTCGGCACGGTCAATTCTTCCGCCTCCCCTGGATCTTCTCGTTGATGTGGTGAGCCCTGGATGGGGCGCCTAGTTTAAACTTGACAGGCTGCAGCCGGTGTCCCTACAGTGCGCTCCACCATATCAAGCAGTCCGGGTGAAGGGAAGAGGGTGCGAGTCCCTCGCGGTCCCGCCGCTGTGACTGGGGAATGCCCCGCAAGCGCCACTGTCCAGTTAATGGATGGGAAGGCGCGGGGATGAGCTGCAGACCCCAGAAGCCAGAAGACCTGCCCGGCTGGTACGCAAACCTTCCCTCGAGGGCTGGGGAATAGGTGAGGTGAGTTGCGGGACGATCCTCAGGGTCTTTCAGGCCTTGAGGATTTTTTGTTTTGACGGCTTGTGGCGGTCAGCGCATAGCGTGCAGTAAAGAAAGTCTGGGCCGGAGCCCGTGGCTATTTGCGATGTGCTGCCTGCTAGTGGCTGGCTTGGGGCTCGCCGACGACGGGGATGCAGCGGTTATGAAAAAGCGCCGACAGCAGGGCATTCTGACCGGCATGCCCTTTATGGCCAATCTCGCGCCACGCACCTTTGTGGACGATCTGGACCGGAAAATTTTTCTGGCAGCGGCGCCGGTCCGCATCGTGTCGCTGGCGCCCAGCGTGACGGAAATGCTTTTTGCGATGGGCGCTGGCGGGCAGGTTGTGGGCGTGACAAAGTTTTGCGATTACCCGCCGGAGGCGGAGGCGTTGCCGAAGGTCAGTGCGGGCACGCCCAACATCGAATCCCTCGTGGCGTTGAAGCCTGACCTAGTGGTGACGTCCAAGGACTTCATCCGTCCCGACACGCTGGCCAAGTTGGAGCAGCTCAAAATTCCCACGGTCGTGTTCGTGGACGCAGCAGTGGTGGAAGATGTGTACCGGCACATTCAGATGCTGGGCCGCATGCTCAACCGCCAATCCGCAGCCGATGCTGTGGTGGGCGGCATGCGGCAGCAGGTGGCCGACATCACGATGAAGACAAAATCGCGTCCGCATCCACGCGTGCTCTACGTGCTCAACGGTGATCCCTTCGTGACGGTGGGGACGGGCAGTTTTATCCATCAGTTGATCGGCTTAGCCGGCGGGATCAATGTCGCGCAGGCTTCACCGGTCGCCTATCCGCGGCTGAGTCTTGAGGAAGTGCTCAGGCAGGACCCCGAAATCATCGTGTTTCCAGCGGGGGTCGGCGAAAGCGTGCCCGAGGAGGAACAGCGGCGCTGGCGGCAATGGACGACGGTGACAGCGGTCAAGCGCGACCGGTTCGTGCAGGTGCCCAGCGTGCTGCTGGACCGGCCCGGGCCGCGCGTGGTCGAAGGATTGGATGCGCTGGCCCGCCAGCTGCATCCCGAGGCGTTCGATAAATGACGTTGGTGGCCACGACCATGGCGGACGCACGAACCGCATCGCGCCTGCTGCCGGCCACGTTGACGCGTGGGCGATGGCTGTCCACGATCGCGGCGCTGACCGGTGTCAGCCTGGTAACGCTGTTGATCTGCCTACAGATCGGCCTCGAGCGCATCGGCCTGGCTGATCTGATGGCGATGGTGATGCGGCTGGTACGCCAGGAGGCCGCCCCAGATGGCGCGGCAACAGCGCAACTTATTGTCGTGCACATCCGGCTGCCGCGCATTCTGCTGGGTTTTCTCGTGGGCGGCTGCTTGGCGGCCGTCGGTGTCGGCTTGCAGGCCCTCCTGCGAAATCCTCTGGCCGATCCCTACGTGCTCGGCATCTCGAGCGGGGCGTCCGTCGGCGCAGCGATCGCCGTCGTATTGCATTTGGTCCCTGCGGTGGTCCCGGTCTGCGCCTTTGGCGGAGGATTGCTGGTGCTGCTGGTGCTCTACCGCCTCGCTGTCTCCTGCGGGCCGCTGGCCGTACATACGCTGTTGTTGGGCGGGGTGATCGTCAGCGCGCTCTGCTCGGCCCTCATCATGTTCGTCACGTCGCTGGTGGACCCTGCGCGGGCGTTTCAGATCATCGCCTGGCTCATGGGTACGCTCTCGGCGCCGGATTATGCAACGATGGGGTGGCTGGCACTGTGTCTGGCGCTCGGGCTGGGGCTGCTGTTTCGCCACGCCCACGCGCTCAATCTGTTGACGACGGGTGAAGAGTCAGCGCGCTCCATGGGCGTGGACGTTGAGCGGGTCAAGCGGCAGGTCTTCGTCGTGACGGCGCTCCTGGTCGGCGTGGTGGTGTCGGTCAGCGGACTGATTGGTTTCGTCGGCATGGTTGTGCCACACGCCGTCCGGATGGTGGTGGGTGCCGATCACCGGCTCCTGCTGCCAGCTGCGGGGCTGGTCGGTGGCGCGTTGCTGGTGGTGGCCGATACGGTGGCCCGCGTGATCCTGTTGCCCGCAGAGCTTCCGGTGGGAATAGTGACGGCGCTGATCGGGGCGCCGGTTTTCCTCTATCTGCTGATGACCAGGAAAGGCGGCCTGGCATGAGTGCGATGACGGTTGAGCGGGTTCCGGCCTATCGGATCTCGGACCTGAGGTTTGCCTACGGCTCCGATGCCTCCAACCATCCGGCTGTCACGGACATGAGGTGCGAGATTGCACAGGGAGAAATCGTCGGCCTCCTCGGTCCTAACGGATCGGGCAAATCCACGGTGCTCAAGCTGCTGGCAGGCCTGCTGATGCCACAGGACGGCGGGGTCCACATATATGATCGTCCGCTTGCGCACCTGCCGCCGGACGAACTGGCGCGCGCGGTGGCATTCGTGCCGCAGCAACAGCCGGCGTGGTTTCCATTCACGATCGCGGAGGTCGTGCTGATGGGGCGGTTTCCGCACCACCGCGCACGTGGCGGCTGGCTCGGGTTCGGCTGGGAGACGCGCGAAGACTTGTGTCAGGCGGAAGCCGCCATGGAGATCATGGACGTTATGCATCTGGCCGGGCGCTCAATTGATGACGTGTCCGGAGGGGAACGGCAGCGGGCCTTGATTGCCCGGGCGCTGGCGCAGGCGCCGGCGATATTGCTGCTCGATGAGCCAACGGCATTTCTGGACTTGTCGCATCAGGTTGAAATTTGCCAAGCGCTGCGCCGTCTGCACGACGACCGGGGACTGACGGTAGTCTGGGCATCGCACGATCTGAACCTGGCGAGTCAATATTGCGATCGTTTGTTGCTGCTGGATCGGGGATCGGTCGCACGCATCGGCACGCCGGCGGAGGTCCTTCGGTCCGATTTGATTACCTCGGTGTATGGCTGCCCGGTGCTAGTGGATGCCCATCCGGTGTCGGGTGTGCCGCGGGTCACGCTGCCGGGACAAGCGGTATCTGGCGCACGCTAACGAAAGTTGCAGAGCGGACACGTGTCCAGCCGTTCTGTTTAAGTAAGACGGGGCACGGCTAACATTTATCAGGAGGAGTGTTCGGGATATTCGGTCCATAGAACGGGGAAGATGGTGCAAAGCCATCACGGTGCCGCCACTGTAAGCGGGGAGTAATCCCGCAGGATGCCACTGTTCGACAGGCGTTACACGCCAATCGTGAAACGTCAAGCGCAAGAAGGTTCTTGCGACTGACAACTGACGGTTGATGCGTAACGACCTAGGATGGGAAGGCGCGGGAACGCGACGATCCGCAAGTCAGGAGACCCGGCTGTCGGACCAGATCCACGCAACCCTTCGTGCACAAGGGGGAGCAGAGCGATGTCGAATGGATTTTCGTTTGTACGGGTATGTCTGGTGACAACGGCCGTAATGACGGCCAATGTTGCGCTTGTGTCGGCGGAGGAGACGTCACTGTCCAGAGAGGCAGACACGTCTGTGATCGAGGTGCAGGAGGTCGTTACCAGCGCGACCAAGACGGCGCTGCCAGCCAGTCAGGTGACAAGTGCGATCGAAGTGATTGACGGGGAGGAAATTCAGCGCAAGCGGATCAAAACCGTGATCGAGGCGTTGCGGCTTGCGCAGGGTGTGTTTGCCTTCTCGCAAGGCGGTCCCGGGGGGCTCGCCAACGTGCGCATTCGCGGGGCTGACACAAAACACACGCTGGTGGCGATCGATGGCGTGATCGTCAACAGCCCCACCAACGGCGCCTATGATTTTGCCCATCTCACTACGGACAATATCGATCGCATTGAGATTCTGCGTGGCGCGCAAGGCATGCTCTACGGAGCCGATGCCGTTGGCGGCGTGATCAGTATCACGACCAAGCGTGGGACCGGGAAGCCCGCAGGCAGTGCCTTTTTCGAGTACGGCTCGTTTGCCACGACGCGCGAAGGCGTGCAGGCATCAGGCGCCGAGGGTAGCGTGGATTACTCACTCTCGCTCTCCCGCTGGCAGACGGGCGGGATTTCGGCCCTCAATTATAAACGGGGGGCGTACGAGCGGGACGGCTATCGCAACTGGCAGGGTTCGGGCAAGCTCGGCGTTGCCTTGCCGCATGACGGACGGCTGGAATTGAATATGCGCTGGCTGACGGCACACAATGCCATGGACAGCTCGCCTGCATCGGACGTATTTGGGGCCAACAACACCAACCGGGCTTTGATGGTGAGCGGAGCCTACAGTCAGCGGATCACGTCCTGGTGGGATCAAAAACTGACGGTTGCGCAAAATCAGGAGTTCCAGGCTTCGGTCAGTGGGTCACTTCAGAGAAATGTGAGGACGGGGGTGGTCGACACGCCGTACCAATCTCCGTCCAACCTTGATATCAGAAACAAGCGGCTTGAGTGGCAGCACAATGTTCAAGTGGGTAAGCCGCTGCTGCTGACGGGCGGATATCAATTTCGCGAGGAGCAGGGCAATTCGAGCGGGTTTTACGGCTCGGCTCAGCCGAATCGTCTGCTCAGTACCCATTCCGGGTTCACCCAGGCCCAGCTCAACGTAGAGAACCGCCTGATCCTGACCGGCGGCGTGCGGCAGGACCGTTACAATACATTTGGCGATGCGACCACCTATCGCGTCACCGGCGGATTCCTGCTCCATGAAACCGGCACCAAGCTCCGCAGCAGCTATGGCACGGGATTCCGCACGCCGACACTGAATGATTTGTTTTATGAAAATTCCTCGAAGCCGGACTTAAAGCCAGAAAAAAGCCGGAGCTTCGATGTCGGTGTGGATCAAACGCTGTGGGGCGGGCGGGCGCAGGTGAGCGCGACCTATTTCTGGAATCATTTCCGTAATCTGCTCGTGTTTCAAAACTCTCACTCGCTGTGTCCGGCTTCCTCGAGTTATGGCTGTCCGATCAACATCAATCAGGCCAGGACGCAGGGATGGGAACTGGCAGGTACGGTCACGCTACGCGAGAATCTCCAGGTCAAAATGCAGTATACGATGACGGTCGATCGCAATCTCACCGATAAAACCCGTCTGCCGAGGCGTCCAATGGACATGGCCAGCGCGGGGTTGAGCTGGCAGCCGGTGGTGGGTGCCCAGTTGAACATGGATTGGCGCTTTGTGGGTGCGCGGAACGATACTAAGAACAATCTGCCGTCCGAGCGTCAGGGATCGTTCGGTGTGGTCAATCTGTCGGGATCGTACGATTTCGCGACGCACTGGCAAGCGTTCGGGCGCATTGAAAACCTGTTTAACCAGGACTACGAGGAAGTGCTGTTTTACGGCACGCCGACCCGATCGGTGTTTGGTGGGGTGAAGTTTACTTATTAGCGGGGTGCGTGGCGGTCCGCGTCTGCGGACCGCCGCGTCCCAGAAGGCATTGCGATGAAACGCCGGCGCAGTCTGCGGATTACGAAGGTCTACACGCGTACGGGCGATGCGGGGCAAACCCGTCTTGCCGGGGGGCAATCCGTGTGGAAGGATACTCTGCGTGTGGAGGCCTACGGCACCGTGGACGAATTAAACGCGGTCCTCGGAGTGGCGCTGGCTTTTGCCGCCGTCCGTGGTATGGACAAACGGGTACGCGCGTGTCTGGCTGCGGAGTTGCCGCGTGTCCAAAGCAAGCTGTTCGACATCGGTGGCATGCTGGCCACCGCGCCCGGGCAGCAGTTCGCGAACATGCCGCGCGTGACGGAACGGGATGTGGCGCGGCTCGAGCAGCTCATGGATGCATGCCAGAAGGAATTGCCGCCGTTGAAGGAATTTCTCTTGCCGGGTGGCGGTGGTGTTCCTGCTCTCCTGCATCAGGCGCGCACCGTCTGTCGCCGGGCAGAACGGGTCTGCGTCCGGTTGGCGCGTCAGGAGCCGGTGGACCCGCAGATCGTGCCGTACCTCAATCGCCTGAGTGATGCTCTGTTTGTCCTGTCCCGCTGGGTGACCAGGCGCACCAAGGGGGCCGAAGCGCTCTGGCAGCGGAATCTGGATTGATTCAGACAAACCCGCCCGTACCCTTATGATTGAGGGTGCCAGTTCCCATCTCAGCTGGTTTTTTCCTGCAGGCGCTGGCGCGTCGCTCATCTGTGCTGCCCCGGCAGCCCCACCGGTAGGCGCGAGGCCGTCATTGGTCACAATCGCCGTAACGTGCTGACAGGCCACGGAAATCTCCGCCTAATTTTTAGGCAATCCGGTCTCACTCGACGTGGGTGGTCTGATGACGCACAGGAACATCCACAGCACGTCCACAATTTTTGTGGACAGTCGTGGTAACGGTCATGGCGGGAAGATGGGTGCGCGGCAGTGTCGGATTGATCGTTGGATGGGGAAAGCGGCCAGGTTCGGCTATAATCGAGGCATGGTCCACCCCGGTCTAATTGGCAATAGTAATGTCGCGCGGGCAGAAAACTCCTGGCGCCTCGTGTACCATCAGCGTTGCGAGCTGACTGATCTGCGGGCCTGGGCTTTGAACTGGTGCCTCGCCGGGTTGTGGCTGACCCTCCTAACCATGGACGAGGAACAGGACTGCGAGCGGTAGTATGCCCAAACTCGTCACAGCCCAGCGCCAGGGATCGGAACAGGAAAAAGCGCACGAATACATCAAAACGCACATGTTATTTCCGGCCAGTGTGTTGGGCTTGATCTGTCTCGTGTCTTCGGCCGCCACGCTGGTGTACCAATTCATCACGGCGACGTATGAAGCGGTGGCATTGGCCGAGACGACTGGCCTGTTGGTCGCGGGGATGATTTTGGGGTGGGGGCAGACCACCTATCATCGATATCTGTTACGCGAGCATGCCTGGTATTGGGCATCAAAAATGCGCATTTTTGAACGGAAGGGACCGCGCAAGGTGAAAGCCGACGGCATGGTGCTGGATCATCCTGGGCGTGCGTGGGTGCCGCTGGCCTATGCGGTCGGCGCCGGCATGCTGGGGGCGCTGTCCCTGTGGAGTTATCTGGTAGGCCACGTCGCCAACGTAGCGGCGTTCCTCATGCCCTGGGCGGGGTTTTTTTGGGCCAAACTGTTTTGCTGGCGACGGGTGTTAGGAAAGTAGGCAGTCAGCAGTATGACGCAGGCAGTGTCTGGAGCGGAGCCTACAGTGTTCTTTTGTTTCTTGCCCGTGGACTTCCCTTAGCGGCGCGCGATTCCAGTTCTGTCACGCGGTGCAGCAGGTCGCGGACCTGTTGACGCAATTCCGGCAAGCGCGAGACGACCGCTTGGGCCTTGATCGAGATCGCGTGTGGGATTGCCGGGGTGCCGGAGACGATCTGGTTGCCGGCCAGGCTGCGATTGACACCTGATCGTGCCGCAATCTGCACCCGGTCGCCCACCTCGATGTGGTCAGCGAGGCCGGCCTGTCCACCCACAATCACGTGAGAGCCCAGCATCGTGCTGCCCGCGATACCCACCTGTGCGACCAGGATATTGTGTTCACCCACAGTCACGTTGTGCGCGATCTGCACGAGGTTGTCCACCTTTGTGCCCCGCTTGACCACGGTTTTGCCGAAGGCGGCCCGGTCGACAGCGACGTTGGCACCGAGTTCGACGTCGTCTTCGATGAGGACGGTACCGATCTGTGGGATTTTGTGATGGCGACCCTGCTCCTGTACATAGCCGAATCCGTCGCTGCCGATCACGGTGCCGCTGTGGATGACCACGCGCCGACCGATTTCGCAGCGCTCGCGGATGGTGACGTTGGGGTAGAGAAGGCAATCGTCGCCGAGCACCGAGTCGTCACCAATGAAGACCCCGGGGTAGAGCGTGACGCGGGCGCCGATCTTCACGCGGTCTCCCAGCGTCACGAACGGCCAGATGGACACGTCGGGGCCGATCTGGACGTCGGCGCCTTGCGCGATAGGCTGCGCGATGCCGCTGGGCTTGTAGGGCGTCATGAAAAACTGCTGGGTGAGTTGCGCGAGGGCATATTTGGGGTTGGCCACCACCAGCTGAGGCCGGGACAGGTCTGCAAATGGACGCGGAACGACGAAGGCCGCCGCCCGTGAGGCGCACGCGGCTTTGACGAATCGGTCGTGCTCGACAAAGGACAGATCGCCCGGCTGGGCCAGTTCCAGACTGGAGACGCCGGTGAGGACGGTGTCGGCTTTGCCATGCACCTGTGCGCTCACCGCGCGTGCCAATTCGTTCAACGTGACGGACTGAGGTGAGGGGCGGGTAGTCATGTCGGTGTCACCCTTTCGTCTTTTTGGCCGCGACGCGCTTAGCAGGTGTCTTGGCTGGCGCGGGAGCCGGGGCTGAAACGGAAGCCCGTTTTCCGAGCTGGTGCCCCACGTAGGCTATCACAATCAGACGCTCGTGCTCGCTGCGGGAGGTTCTGGTTGGGAATCTGCAGGTCGCAGGCGTCCTCTATTGTATCAAGCAGTTCGATCGTGGGCATGGAATCCAGGCCCAGATCATCCCGCAGCGCATGGCGCAAATCGCTGGTCGCAGGGGGCCGCTTTAAGTAGACGCCCAGCCCCGCGATGACGACCCGCTGGTTCATGGCCTATCCGTTACACGACGCAATGTTGTTCGTCAATAAGGCAATCACTGTCGGACTTGGAGGAACAGCGCCGATCCAAACGAGACGAACAGCAGGTTGGCCAGCCAGCCGGCCAGCACTGGCGTCAGTGCACCGCTGTGTCCCAGCGCAATAGCCACCGAATGGGTGGACCAGTAGAGAAATCCGATGACGAGCGCGAGGCCGATGCCCACGGCCATGCCTCGACCGCGGGCCCCGATCTGCCGCAGGCTCAGGGCGACGCCAACGATGGCCATGACGACGCTGACAAAAGGAAAGGCAATTCGTCCGTAATAGTCGGTTAGAAACCGGGCGACGTTATAGCCATCCTTACGCAGGCGGTTTGTGTAGGCGTGGAGGTCTGCCAGCGTCATTTCCTCCGTCTCGGTCGAAAGCCAGGCGCTGAAATCATCCGGTGTTTGCGAAAGGGGCAGCGGTGCGCGTTCAAACGGGTCGAGCCGCACGGTGCCGTCGGGGAGCAGGTACCGATGTACGCCGTCCTGCAGCGCCCAGCCCTGCGTCGTGTAGTGCGCGCTGGCAGACTCCGTCATCCGAACCAACCGGAAATCTTCTCCCAGTTGATAGAGCGTAATACCGTGCAGCGTGAAGCCGTCCGGCGCGACCACGTCAAAGTTCATGAGCGTCCGCTCGCCGATCTGAATCCAGGACCGGTCGGTCGTCACGGCCAGGGCGCCCGGCTTCTTTTCAATTTTCACGGTCTTGACATATTCTGCCTGCGTCGTCGCGTAGGGGATGATCACGGCACTGCAAACAAAGAGCGCGATGGCGATGCTCAGGGAGAACAGGAGAAAGGGGGCGGCGATGCGTGCCAGGCTGATCCCGCAGCTCTGCATGGCCGTCACCTCCTTGTTGCGGGCGAAGACGCCCAGCGTCAGCAGCGTGGCCATCAGGACCGCCAGGGGGGCGATCTGGAAAAAGATTCCTGGCGTGCGCAGGGCAAAATATTCCGCCATGGTGGCCAGATCCACGTCATAGCGGATGAATTTGCGGACCTTCTCAAAAAAGTCAATGACCAGATAGACGGTCATGAGCCCGGACAGGCACATCACGAAGACCTTGGCCACCTCGCGCAGCATGTAGCGGAACAGAATGGTCATGGCGTCACTGGCGGTTCATCCGTTGGAAGAGGACGATCGTGGCGGTGAGGAACAGGAGATTGGGCAGCCAGGCGCCGGCGAAAGGCGGCAGCACTAGCGTCGTGACGAAAAACTCGCAGAGCACGTTCAGAACGTAGTAAACGATGATGATGCCGACGCCCACCGCGAAGCCGCCAATTCGACCCGATCGTTTGGAGACGATGCCGACTGGTACGCCCAGCAGACCGAGAATCAGCGCGGCGGTGGGGAAGGCCAGATCCTTGTAGGACTCCATCAGCTGACGCCGCGCGCCGGTGTCCTGCCAGTTCGTCTGCTCCAGTTTGCTCAGGATGGCGTCCCGCGTCGGGCGTTCGTCGACAGCGGCGTACATGCTCTGATCGAGGTTGAGTTTTAAATCGTAAGTGGCGAAGGTGATCTGGTGGTACTGCTCAAGGTCGTGGGGGCGCGTGTGCACGGTGCCGTTCAGGAGACGCAGGCCCGCTTGATTGCTGTCGGGGTCATTGAGCAGCGCGTAATCGTTGGCGACAATCACCCGGCTGTCGGCAGGACTGCGTTCGTCTGCGATGAAAATGGCGCGCGGGAAGGGACCCCGGCGACTGTCCGAGACGTAGATAACCATGTGCGGGACCGGCTCATTGAAAGCGCCCTTGTCGAGCGCAAGCGTCAGTTTGTCGCGCAGGAGGTTCATGGCAAGTTTTTTGATCGACACGCTCGTCCATGGCTGTCCCCACTGGGATAGGACAAGGGTAAATCCGAAGACTAGGCAGGCAAACACCAGCACCGGCCGGGACAGTCGGAGCAGGCTCAGACCGGCGGCGCGCATGGCGATCAGTTCCTTGTCGAACGACAGCCGCCCAAAGGCCGTGATCGAAGCGATGATGCCAGCGATCGGCAGCGTCAAGACTAAAAAAGACGGCAGCAGGTGGAGGAAGACCTTGATCACGGCGCCCAGTCCCACTCCCTTGGACACCAGCAGTTCCACCAGCCGTAGTAACTCCTTGGTCAGCATGACAAAGCAGAGCGCGCTGAGGCTGATCAGGAAGGGTGTCAGTAGCTCAGCGAAGATGTAGCGGTCAAGGATCTTGCGCACCATCACTCCGAATTTTTTCGTATACTCGACGAAAATATAGCGGATTTCCAATGACTTGTAAACGAATCGCTGCTGTGAGGAAAGGGGGGGTAAGTCATTTCGCACGGGAAGTCTCCCTCAAAGAAGCCTTGACACCCTTAGGCGCCTATGTTACATGCAGCCCCGGTTTTGGTTAGTCTCAGGATGCCCATGCAGGCAATGAGCGTGTTGCAAGCGCCGCAGGAGGAAGGGACCTTCTGCGGTATTTTTTTGCCCGGCCGCTGAGTATCAGCAGCGGGCCGAGCCTACTGCTTTAGAAAAGGAGGAGCACGTGAGGAGTAAAGGGACCGTCAAGTGGTTCAACGATCGCAAGGGGTTTGGTTTTATACGGCTCGAAAACGGAGAGGACGTGTTCGTTCACTATTCCGCGCTCTCGGGGGAGGGGTTTAAGTCGTTGAAGGAAGGCGAGAACGTCGAATTTGACATTGTTCAGGGCGCCAAGGGCCCGCAAGCGTCCAACGTGCTGAAAATGTCCGCCTAGCTCACCCCGCACGGTGGGCCGTCTAGTCACAGGGCTTCCAGCAACAGCTGGAGGCCCTGTCTAATTTAGGCGCGGGTGTGCGAGCAGCTCTTTTAGGCCACTCGATTTGGCGCCGGCTTTCCTTCAAGAATTGCCAGTACGTTCTCCACGCACATGAGCCCCATGCGGACACGCGTTTCGGTCGTTGCCGAGCCTAGGTGCGGCAAGAGGGTGACGTTTGGAAGTTCCCGCAGACCCGAGGCAAGCTCCGGTTCCTTCTCATAGACATCTAATCCCGCGCCGGCCAGTTTCCCTTCGCGCAAAACCTTCACCAGGGCTGTTTCGTCCACGACCGGCCCACGCGCAGCGTTGATCAGAAACGCGGTCGGCTTCATGAGCCGAAGCGCAGCTTCGTTGATCATATGCATTGTCTCGGGGGTCAGTGGGATGTGAAGACTCAGAAAATCAGATTGGCGCAGTAATTCCTCGAATGATACCCGCTGCCATGCGGACTGCCCGTTTGCCAGCGGACGGGCGCTCCGGTTCCAGTAGAGGACGTTCATGGCAAAGCCGGCGGCGCGGTGGGCGACGGCCTGACCAATGCGTCCCATGCCGATAATGCCGAGCGTCTTGCCGCAGAGATCCACGCCCAGTAGTTGCGTCGGTGACCAGCCCGCCCACTGGTTTTGTCGGACAAGCCGATCGCCCTCAACGACGCGACGTGCCACGGCGAGAATCAGCGTCCAGGTGATGTCGGCGGTGGCGTTGGTCAGCACATCCGGTGTGTTGGTGATGACGATGCCACGCTGCCGGGCCGCTTCGATATCAATATTGTTGTAGCCGACGGCGTAGTTGGCGATAACGCGTAAGGAGGGGGCGGCGGCCAGAACAGTTGCGTCCATCCGTTCGTTCAGCGTGCAGATGGCTGCCTGCGCGTCACGGATGCCGGCGATGATGTCTTTTTGCGTCGGCGGATGGTCGAGCGGAGGAACGGTCAGGGCGAAATGTGTCTGGATGGCCGCCATGACCGGAACGGGTAGCGGTCGGGCAAGATAGAGAGGGTATGTCATGAGGGGGGCATCTTAGCGAAATTACAGGCGGGGCGAAAGGACTCATGCTGATGCCTCGACGTACTCAGCATCACTCCTGAGCCCAGTCCAAAGATTGACTTGCCGAAGGAGCGTTTGTTAGATTGCTCCATTCATCGTAAATACTTGAAACATCCGGCAGTATTGGACTTTTTCGCTGTCGGGATTCGAGGGGGTCAGACTCATGCATTTTGACGAACAGGATCCACAGCACCGGGTAAAGCTTTTCGCGCAGGGCCACACCGACGAGTGGGGCGCTGGCGAGACCACTTCTGACGAACAACTGCCACCCGCGCCGGCCCATGTGCAAGCCAAGCCCGGCAACGGCCGGATCACCATCACGTGGGATTCTGTGCCGGAGGCGATGTATTACAACCTCTATTTCCTCACTACCAAGGGTGTCCAGATCAAGCCGTCCGAGTTGACGCGTCCCATTGCGAGTCCGGACGACTTCAAGCTGGTCATTGGCGTGAAAAAGGAAAAAGGGAACTGCATTGAGGGTGCAACGTCGCCCTATGTGCACGACGATCTGGCAAATAGCTCGTGCTATCACTATGTGGTGACGGTGGTCACGCCGCAAGGCGAAAGTCCTGAATCTGCCGAAGTGATGGCCGTGCCGGCGCCCTATCTGGTCACGCAGGTGATCGGGACAGAGGGCGTGGACGACGGGGAATTCAAGTCGCCCACTGGCATTGCGCTCGGCAAGGACGGCGCCCTCTACGTGGCGGATACCGACAGCCATTCCATCCAGAAATTCGATAAGGACGGCACGTTCATCGCACGTTGGGGCGGGGACCCTGGTTCGGCGGAGGGGCAGTTCTATTATCCGCGCGGGCTGGCCATTGGACCTGAGGGCGAGGTCTATGTCGCGGACAGCGGCAACAACCGGATTCAGAAGTTCGATGCGGACGGCAATTCACTACGCGCCTGGGGCAAGTTCGGGTTCGCGTGGAAGGGCGCCGACATGGGCAAGTTCGACGTGCCCTGGGGCGTGGCCACGGACCACGAGGGCAATCTGTACGTCTCGGACACGAGCAACGCCCGCGTGCAGAAATTCAAATCTGACGGGTCGCCGCTGCTCAAGTGGGGGCGTGACGGCAGTTACGACGGCGCGTTTTTCTTCCCGCGCGGTGTGGCGGTGGATTTCGTCGGCAGCATCTATATTGCCGATGAGAGCAACAACCGGATCCAGAAGTTCGATGCGCGCGGCAGCTTTCTTGCCAAGTGGGGCAAGGAAGGCGCCGGGCCCGGCCAGTTCAAGTCCCCGTGGGGCGTGGCTTGCGACAAGCTGGGCAACGTGTATGTGGTGGACAGCGGCAACCATCGAGTCCAGAAATTTGACGGGAGCGGTACCTTCATTTGTTCATGGGGTAATCGCGGCGTAGCGGACGCACAGCTGAACTACCCCTGCGGCATTGCGGTCGATGCCGAGGGCATTGTCTACGTCGTGGACAGCGGCAACAATCGGATTATCAAGTACGCGCCAACGGAAGAGGAACTCAATCGCCTGTCGCAGAAACCGGCACAGGATGCGTCCGGTATGCCGGCGCCGCGCAGCCTAGTTGCCAGGACGGGTGACACAGAGGCGACGCTGAGCTGGATGAATGTGCCGGGCGCCTCTTCCTACAACCTGTACTTTCATACTGCGCCGGGCGTAACGGCCCAGACGGGCACGAAGGTCGAAGGCGTCTCCAGCCCCTTCGTTCATACTGGCCTGACGAACGACCAGCCCTACTACTATGCGCTGAGCGCGGTGCTGGAGGATGGTGGCGAAAGCTCGCTCTCGGAGGAAGTCACGGTCACGCCAGTGCTGATCGACATCACGGCGCCACAGAATCCCTTCGTGGTCATCAATCACGGTGCCTTCATGACCAACACGCCCGATACGGTTCTGACTATTTCGGCCAACGACATGGACACGGGGGTGTCGGCCTATTACATCGCTGAAAATCCGATGGCGCCCTCGGCGACCCAACCGGGCTGGGTGGACGTGGAGCCGGCCACCAAGTTCGGTGCGACGATTCCCTGCACGCTCTCGCCGGGCGACGGCCAGAAGACTCTCTTTGTCTGGTTCAAGGACGTCGGTAACAACATCTCCGTACCGGCTAGCGCCAGCATTTTGGTCAACACCTCTGGGTATCTCTGCGTCAGTAAGTGGGGCAAGCCGGGGCGCGGCGCCTCACTGCTGCACGGCGGCGAGTTCGCGGCGCCGCTCTATGGTATGGCGATCGACCAGCAGGGCTCTCTATTCGTCGTGGACAACGGCAACAACCGTGTGCAGAAGTTCGACAATGCCGGGAACTTCATCATTCTGTGGGGCAGCTTCGGCTCGGCCAACGCCAACTTCCACAATCCGACCGGTATCGCCTGCGACGCGAAGGGCGACGTCTACGTGGTGGATACCAACAATCACCGCGTGCAGAAGTTTGACGGGAAGCTCGGCGGCTATCTGATGAAATTCGGCTCGCGCGGCAACGGCGAAGGGCAATTCAGCTCCCCGTGGGGCATCGCCGTCGACCGGGTGCGCGGCTACATCTACGTTGTGGACAGCGCCAACTTCCGCGTCCAGAAGTTCGATCCGATGGGGGAGTTCATTATGCAGTGGGGCAGCTTCGGGACGAACGACGGGCAGTTCTATTTTCCGCGCGGCGTGGCCGTGGATCCGGCCGACGGCGCGGTTTATGTAGTGGACATGGGCAACCACCGCATCCAGAAATTCGACACGAGCACGAACGTGCTGCCGCAGTTATTGACCAAGTTCGGCGGTGGGCTCGGGCCGGGCCACGCCAGCGACCCGCGGGCGCAGGAGCCGGGGCAGTTCCGGTCACCGTGGGGCATCGTAGTGGACGGGCAGGGCGATGTGTTTGTCAGCGACACCGGCAACCAGCGCATCCAGAAGTTCGACCGTGAGGGCAACTTCATCACGCAGTGGGGTGGGTTTGGCAACGGGGGCGGGCAGTTCAATTTTCCGTACGGCGTCGCCCTGGACGCGAAGGGCAGCGTATTCGTCGTAGATAGCGCCAACGCCCGCGTCCAGCAGTTTATGCCGTCTGAAGAAGGTGGTGAGCGGCTGAAAGAGGAGGCCGACGCAGCGACCGAATTGTCCAGTCAGTCGGCAGACGCGCAACGGGCTTAAACTGAGGGAGCGCCATGTTGGAGAAAGATAATCTCCGGGTCGGGCTCACCTACGACGATGTCATCCTCGTGCCGGCCAAGTCCGAAGTCCTGCCGGGCGAGGTGGACACAAGCACGCGCGTCTCGCGCAACGTCACCGTGAACATTCCAATCGTCAGTGCGGCCATGGATACCGTAACGGAAGCGCGGCTGGCCATCGGCCTTGCCCGGGAGGGCGGCCTCGGCATCCTGCACCGCCTACTCTCGCCGGAAGATCAAGCCATCGAGGTGGACAAGGTCAAAAAGTCTGAGAGCGGAATGATCATGGACCCCATCACGATCGGACCGGATGCCACCATCCGTGAGGCGCACCAGCTGATGGCCAAGTACCGCATCTCTGGTATTCCCGTGACCAAGGGCGAAAAGCTGGTCGGCATTTTGACCAATCGCGATCTGCGGTTCGAGAGCCGAATGGAGTTAAAAGTCTCGCAGGCGATGACCAAGGACAAGCTGGTCACGGCGCCAGAAGGCACGAGCCTCGAAAAAGCGCGCGAGATCATGCACGAGCACCGGATCGAGAAGCTCCTTGTCGTGAACAAGAAATTCGAACTCAAGGGTCTGATCACAATCAAGGATATCGAGAAACGCATCAAGTATCCCAACGCCTGCAAGGACAAGCACGGGCGCCTGCGGGTGGGCGCGGCCATCGGGGTTGGGCCCGATACAGAGCGCCGGCTTGACCTACTCGTGAAGATGGGCGTGGACCTCGTGGCAGTGGATACGGCGCACGGCCATTCCAAGAGCGTGCTTGAAACCGTCAGAATGGTGAAGAAGAAATGTCCGCAATTGGACGTGATCGCCGGCAATATTGCAACGGCGGAGGCGGCAAAGGATCTGCTCAAGGCGGGCGTGGACGCGGTGAAGGTCGGCGTGGGGCCCGGCTCCATCTGCACGACGCGGATCGTCTCCGGTGCCGGGATGCCGCAACTGACAGCTATTTCTGACTGCGCCGCGGCGCTGGTTGGCACTGGCGTGCCGATCGTGGCTGATGGCGGGATCAAATATTCTGGCGATGTGACCAAGGCGCTGGCAGCGGGCGCGTCGGCAGTGATGATCGGCGGCATTCTGGCCGGCACTGAGGAATCGCCTGGGGAAACGGTGCTATTTCAGGGGCGAACCTACAAGGTCTATCGCGGCATGGGTTCGCTCGGTGCCATGGAGAAGGGCGGGCGGGATCGCTACTTCCAAGCCGGCCGCCCGGAAGCCAAGCTGGTGCCGGAGGGTATCGAAGGGCGGGTGCCGTACAAGGGCACGCTGGCTGGTGTGATCTATCAATTGGTCGGTGGCGTTCGGTCCGGCATGGGCTACTGCGGATGCCGGACGATCCCCGAGCTGCAGAAGAACGCGCGGTTCATCCGGCAGACGCTGGCCGGCCTGCGCGAGAGCCACGTGCACGACGTCATCATCACCAAAGAGGCGCCCAACTACCGCGCCGATGCGGAGTGACCTTGCGTGAAGTGTATCTCGTGAAGCGGATCTCATGCTTCGGATGTTCTGTCTAGACGAACGACGCGTCACGCTTCACGAACGACGGGTTCATGGAACTCTGGCACGATAGAATCCTGATCCTCGACTTTGGGTCGCAGTACACCCAGCTCATTGCCCGCCGCATCCGCGAGTCCCACGTCTATTCGCAGATTCTGCCCTGCACGGCCTCGTTGGCGACCATCCTGGCCCATCGTCCCAAGGGGATCGTTTTGTCCGGCGGGCCGGCCAGCGTCTACGAGCGCAAAGCTCCGACAGTACCGAAGCACTTGTTCGAGCAGGGCCTCCCAGTGCTGGGGATCTGCTACGGGATGCAGCTCATGACGCATCTGCTTGGTGGTGAAGTGGCGAAGGCCACGCACCGGGAATTCGGCCGCGCTGACCTGTTGATCGACGACGATTCGGATCTGTTCAAGGGGGTGGGTGAGCACCGGTCCACGACGGTCTGGATGTCACACGGAGACCGGATCGAGCGGACGCCCGATGGATTCAAATCCATCGCTCACACGGACAATTCGCCGGTGGCAGCGATGAAACTGGTGAATGATCACCGGAAGTTCTACTGCCTGCAGTTTCATCCGGAAGTAGCGCACACGGTCGGCGGCTTCCGTATTCTGCAGAATTTCGTTCATACTATCTGCGGCTGCAAGCCGACTTGGACGATGAGTTCCTATGTGGATACGGCCGTGGCGCAGATCCGCGAGACGGTCGGCAAGCGTAAGGTCATCTGTGCGCTCAGTGGCGGTGTAGATTCGTCCGTGGCAGCGGTGTTGGCGCATCGAGCCATCGGTAAACAGCTGACCTGCATTTTTGTAGACAACGGCGTGCTGCGGCAGGGCGAGGGGGCACAGGTGCGCAAAGCCTTCGCGTCCACACTCAAGCTGAATCTGCATTTTTTGGATCGGTCGGCGGAATTCCTGCGCGCACTGAAAGGTGTGGCGGATCCAGAGCGGAAGCGCAAGATCATCGGCCGGCTATTCATCGAGAACTTTGAGAAGGAAGCGCGCCGGCTTGGGAAGGAAGAATTTCTTGTCCAGGGGACGCTTTATCCAGACGTGATCGAGAGTGTGAGCTTCAAGGGGCCGTCGGCCACGATCAAAACGCACCATAATGTCGGCGGTCTGCCGACGAAGATGAAGCTCAAGCTGATCGAACCGCTACGGGAGCTCTTCAAGGACGAGGTGCGGGGGCTGGGCAAGGAGCTGGGCCTGCCGGATGACATTATCTGGCGGCAGCCGTTTCCGGGGCCTGGCTTGGCGATCCGTGTGCTGGGGCCGGTGACCAGGGAACGTCTGGACATCCTGAAAGCGGCGGAAGCCATCGTGGCCCACGAAATCAAACAGGCGGGGCTCTATCGGGAAATCTGGCAGGCTTTCGCGGTGCTGTTGCCGATCCGGACCGTCGGTGTCATGGGCGACCAGCGGACCTATGAGCACGTCATCGCGATTCGCGCGGTGACGAGTCTGGACGGCATGACGGCGGATTGGGCCCGGCTGCCCCCTGAATTGCTCGGTACCATTTCAAACCGCATTATCAACGAAGTACGCGGCGTCAACCGGGTGGTCTACGACGTCAGCTCCAAGCCGCCGAGTACAATTGAGTGGGAGTAGGACGCTATGCGTCACGCGTCAAGCCTGAGAAGGCAGTCTCTTCTCGGTTGACGAATGACGATTGACGGATATGGACATTCGATTGCAAAAGGTGATTGCTGATTCCGGTGTCGCTTCCCGCCGCAAGGCGGAGGAGCTGATCGCGCAGGGGCGCGTGACGGTCAACGGGGCGGTCGTGTGCGAGATGGGCGTGAAGATCAATCCAGAGCGTGATCACGTCAAGGTCGACGGGCGCCACATCAAGCCGGCACCTCCGCAGACCTTTATCATGCTGAACAAGCCAAAAAACATCATGTCCACGATGAGCGATCCGGGCGGGCGGTCGACCGTTGCCGATCTGCTGGGCGGAATCCGGATGCGTGTCTTTCCGGTGGGCCGGCTCGATTTCGACAGCGAAGGGCTCATGCTGCTGACCAACGACGGCGACATTGCGCAGGCGTTGCTGCATCCGCGTCATCACGTACCGAAGACCTATCTCATTAAGGTCAAGGGCATGCTGGATGCGGAGGACATTCAGGCGCTTGAAAAGGGCGTCATGCTCGATGACGGGAAAACTGCGCCGGCCGTCGTCAAGAAAGTCGGCAAGGCAGTCGAGAATTCGTGGCTGGAGATCACGATTTACGAGGGGCGAAAACATCAGGTGAAGCGCATGCTCGAGGCCATTGGACATCCGGTGTGGAAATTGAAGCGGATGAAGTTCGGACCGCTCGTATTGGGTGATTTGCCGATCGGACAGTACCGTTACCTGACCGATCGGGAGGCCAATGCCCTGCGCGAACTGGTGCAGGAACGGCAGGGGGCTCTGTCTGGTGACGCGAGTGGATCGCGGCGCAAGCGTCCTCGCTCGCGGGCCGGCTGGGCGCGCCCGTCTAAGCGGGTGTCGGCATGATGATTCGGACACATACGTGCGGAGAATTGACGGCGGCCCAAGCGGGCCAGACCGTCGTGTTGAACGGATGGGTCCATGCCCGGCGCGACCACGGCAGCGTGATTTTTCTCGACATCCGTGACCGGTATGGACTGACGCAGATCGTCTTCAACCCTGAATTCAACAAGGCGACGCATGCTAAGGCGCACGGGTTGCGGAGCGAGTTCGTTGTGGCTGTCAAAGGCACGGTCTCGAAGCGTCCAACCGGGTCGGAAAACCCCAATCTCACCACCGGCGCCATTGAGGTGTTGATTCAGGAGCTAGAGATTCTCAACGAGGCCACCACGCCGCCGTTCATGGTGGACGACACGGCGGAAATCACGGAGGCCTTGCGGCTCAAACATCGCTACCTCGATCTGCGCCGTCCCCGGATGCAGCGCTTGCTGGCTCTGCGTCATCAGGTGACGCACCAGGCCAGAGCTTTCCTTGACGCGAATAAATTTCTGGAAGTTGAAACGCCAATGCTCACGAAGAGCACGCCGGAGGGGGCGCGGGATTATTTGGTCCCCAGCCGTGTGAATCCTGGAAGTTTCTACGCGCTGCCGCAGTCGCCGCAGCTCTTCAAGCAGATTCTTATGGTCAGCGGGGCGGACCGCTATTATCAGGTAGCCCGGTGTTTCCGCGATGAGGACTTGCGTAACGACCGGCAGCCGGAGTTCACGCAAATTGACATCGAAATGTCCTTTGTGGACCGCGAGCAGATCATGGTGTTGATGGAGCGCATGATCAGTGAGATGTTTCAAAAAGCCGGCGGCATCGAACTCCAGACGCCGTTTCCGAGGCTGTCCTATGCTGAGGCGATGGGTCGCTATGGGTCAGACAAGCCGGACTTACGGTTTGGTCTGCCGCTGTATGATGTCAGCCCCTTTGCTGCAACAACGGAGTTCAAAGTTTTTAAGGAGGCGGTGGCTAGTGGCGGGGTCGTCAAGGCGCTGATCGTGCCAGGCGGAGGAGCCCTTTCACGGACACGGATTGACGCGCTCGGTGAAACGGCCAAGAGCTTCGGTGCTAAGGGGCTAGCCTGGGCCAAAGTCTCTGGAGAAGGGCAGCTGGAGTCGGTCATTGCCAAATTTCTCGATGCCAAGGCGCTACTGGCCGTGCTGTCCGATGCCAAAGTTGGCGATCTGCTGCTCTTTGGGGCCGATCGGCCGAAGGTTGTGCACGAGGTGCTTGGCCGGATCCGCCTCATGCTCGGCGAGGAGCTCAGCTTAATCGACAAAAATGCCTGGAAACCGCTCTGGGTTATCGATTTTCCCATGCTGGATTACGATCCGGAAAGCAAACGCCATGTGGCGATGCACCATCCTTTCACGGCGCCGATGGACGAGGACGTGCCATTGCTCGACTCTGCTCCATTAAACGTCCGGGCCAAAGCGTACGACATGGTGCTCAACGGAAACGAAATCGGCGGTGGCAGCATCCGTATCCATCGTCGCGAGGTACAGAGCAAGGTCTTCGACCTGCTCGGAATTGGGAAAGACGAGGCCACGGCGAAGTTTGGATTCCTGCTCGACGCGCTGGAATACGGTGCTCCGCCACACGGTGGCATTGCGTTTGGATTAGACCGGCTGATTATGTTGATGGGAAACGCCGACTCCATCCGCGATGTGATCGCCTTTCCGAAGACCCAAAAGGCGCAATGCCCGCTCACCGAGGCGCCGTCTCCAGTGGATTCTGGCCAGCTTACGGAATTGCGCATCAAGCTGGACAAGATCGACTAGCCTGCCGTTTTCCGTTCCGTCTCGTGCGAGACTTGCTCGTGGTGCTGTCAACTGCCATGCCGGATGAATCTGTCGATATCGTGGTTGTAGGAGGGGGCGCCGCTGGCCTCGCGGCCGGGATTTTTGCAGCTGAACTGGCAAGGACACCATATCGCGTGAAAGTGCTTGACGGGGCTAAAAAGATTGGCGCAAAAATTTTAGTGTCCGGTGGTACCCGTTGCAATGTGACGCATGCGCAGGTCAGTGAGAAGGATTTCAATGGTACGCCGCACGTGGTCCGGCACATTCTGGCAGCATTTAGCGTCGCAGCGACACGGCGCTGGTTTGCGTCGCTGGGTGTCGAGTTAAAGCGCGAGGAGACTGGCAAGCTGTTTCCTGTGACCGACGAGGCTCGCACCGTGCTAGAGGCGCTGCTCGATCGCTGCAAGGAACTCGGCGTGGACATTCTCACGAATCGACGTGTTCGCGATGTGCAGGTGGTATCAAAAGACGGAAACGAGCCGGGCTTTGCCATCTGTCATGAGCAGGGAACTCTATCAGCTCGCAGAGTGATTCTAGCTACCGGCGGGCAGTCGCTTCCCAAAACCGGGAGCGACGGGCAGGGGTGGGCAATGGTCCGTCGCCTTGGCCATATGGTGACGCCGGTCCATCCGGCGCTGGTGCCACTTGTGTTGCCGCCAGCCATGTTTCATGCAGCGTTAGCGGGGTTGTCCCAAGAAGTGGAGTTAACAACAAAGATCAACGGTCGCGTGAGTGACCGGCGTCGCGGCAGTCTCTTGTGGACGCATTTCGGTATCAGTGGACCGGTCGTGATGGATGCTAGCCGGTTCTGGACTGGGGCCAAGCAAGGAGGGGCTGCAGTTGAGATGGGGTGCAATTTCTTCGTCGACATGAATCGCACAGAGGCAGATGGGTGGGTCAAGACAAAGATCGCTGAGTCGCCGCAGCGGTCGCTCGCCAAGCTAATCGCGTCGCGCATGCCGGACCGTTTTTCAGAGACGCTGTGCCGGCATCTGGGTCTTGATCCGGCTTGCCAAATTGGGCAGATGACGCGCGCGGAGCGCGAGGCGCTGGTGAAAGGCTTAACGGACTTACCGTTGCCGGTCGAGCGGGATCGTGGCTGGAACTATGCCGAGGTGACGGCCGGCGGTGTGCCGCTGGAGGACATCAACTTCCGCACGATGGAATCGCGCAAAATGCCTGGGCTTTATCTGGTGGGCGAGATGCTGGATTGTGACGGCCGGATCGGCGGATTTAATTTTCAGTGGGCCTGGGCCACCGGCCATTTGGCTGGACGCGCGGCAGCCCGCAGTCTCTGATCAGCTATTTGCGGCAGCCGGTCCGCCATTCCCACGGTGGAATTGTTTCATGTTTTTCGTTCGACCAGGCACCGCGTCTAACCTGGTTGGCTTCCTCCTAAGCCTGGACAACAGCAGACAGTGTTCCATCGATTTGGTCCAGGCCCGCTTAGATGAGCTCCATGACCAGAAGGCGATCCGTTTGAAACCGGACGGATCGAACAAGGGCATCCGTGGCAGCAAAGGTGTCGATCATGACGAGGCAGTTCTTGGCAAACGTGACCGTCAGTTTTTGCGCGTTCCCTCCAAGCGGTTGGTCCAGTGCCGGTACTTCCACGCAAGGATTGACGCAGGACTAGCCAACGCCATTTCCGTAAGCCACGTTGTTCGTCCGAAATTTGTTCCGGTCAGAGGGTTCATGCGCCTCCAAGAACGATAGACAGGGATAGCTTCTGGTCGCCGCGTTGGATGCTTAGTGTCACGGTCTGTCCAGGCAACGTCCGTTCCATCAGGTAGTTTTTGAGTTGTGCGGGGTCGGTGATATCCGTCCCGTTGATGGCCATCAGAAGGTCGCCTTTCTGTGCGCCGCCTTCTTTTGCCGGCCCACTGGCCTCGCCCACGCGCACGTGCCAGCGGGTGCCGATGCGAACCGGCGCCATCTGGATGCCCAGCCGCGAGAAGCCAGGCTGCCGGCCCTCCATCAAGGCCACGACAATTCGTTGAACTAGAGTAGCAGGGACGGAAAAGGCCAATTGGCTGCAGCGGTGGTCGGCCTGGCTCTGTTCGGTCTTGATGATGGCGTGCATGATACCGGCCAGGGTACCGTCTGACGTGAACAGCCCACCGCCGGAGTTGCCGCTGCAGGCTGCCAAATCTGATTGGAGTAGGCGCGTGTCGGTCGTAGGCAGAAAGACATTGGGATTGCCAATCCGGCCGTAGGTAATGGCTGGCCCCCAGCCAAGAGGGTAGCCGACGGTGAAGACCGGGTCGCCTGCGATAGCCTCGTGCGGTGCAAAACCAACTCCGGCTGGCAATTGCGCACGGTGGGCGTCGTCAACTTGATAGAGTGCGATGTCGAGGTAGGCGCTCCCGCCGACAAGCTGGGCGGTGAGTTCGGACAGATTGCCGGTTAGTACGACGATCTGCTGGGGCAATACGGTTTTGTTACCCGCATCCTTTTCTACGGCATGGCGGGCGGTGACGATATAGCCGTGCTGCAAATGGACGCCACTGCCGCGGACAGAGAGCTTGCTCTGGTAGCCGGCCTGCCGCTCCAAGGGCGTTTCGCTCAGAATCCCGACGGTTGCCCGTCTAGCATGCTCGATGGCCTGAGCCTGCTCATTGCCTGCTGATTCTGCATGCGCAGATAGGGCAGTTGTCAGGAGGACTGCGGTGACAAGCCTACCGACGCGGAGACCGCTGGACAACAGGAGGCAAGCCATCGGGCGTTAGACCTCCTGGATCTCGGAAACGATTGTGTGGTAGCCCGAGGCGCCGGCTGGCTGTGGGCGAACGATGTCGGCGATCTGGAGCTGGCCCGTGGTGTCCGTTGCGCGCACAACAACCACGTACTTGCCCGGTTTTGGCGGCTTCCAGCGGTAGTTCCAGATGACCCAGGATTTATTTGACAACGGAGGTTCGATCTCGGCCAGCTGCCAGGTTGTTCCGCCATCGAAGCTTAATTCAACCCTGCTGATACTGTTGGGGCCGCCGAAGGCCACGCCGCGGTAGGTCTGCTCTGGCCCTCGCAGTGGCTGGTAGTGGCCGGGGCTGTCAATGCGTGAGAAAATTTTAATCGTGCCATCGTCGGTCCAGCCACGTTGTTGCCAGTATCCCTTATAGTCACCGTTGTAAACCTCAAGCTCCGTGACCCATTTCACATTTTTGATCCCGTAGAGGCCGGGGACAATAAGGCGCAGGGGGAAGCCGTGCTCCTTGGGCAGTTTTTCGCCGTTCATGAGATAGGCCAGCATCACATCGTCTTGCATGGCGCGGGCAAAGGGGATGCTATCGTGGTAGCCATCGGCAGCGCGGAAGACGATGTCGCGAGCGGTTTCTTCATCCACGCCCACTTCGAGTAGTAGTTTTTTGAGCGAGATGCCCCGCCACTGCGCGGTGCCAAGGCTGTCGCCGCCCGGGAGGGTGTCGATGCATTCGAGCGTGACGATCTGATCAAAGGATTCTCGATTGAGGATGTCCCGCCAACCCAGCGAGATTTTCTGCTTCACCTCACCGGTGATGTGAAGGCGCCACTGCTCCTGATTCAAGTCATGTGAAAGGCTGAACGGAGAATTTGAATACTGGACGATGTAAAACTTATCGTTCGGCGTAAAATAGGTGGTGTCGCGTGGCGGAACGGCAAACATGCGGCCAAAGACGCCGCCCATGGCATCGCAGCCGGCCAGGCCGGCCAGTAATCCCAGGCTGCTTAATTTGAGGAAGGTCCGTCGAAACATCGTCTGATACCATTATGGGGTATCCCTCAACGCCCCTGCAAGCGAAGGGGGCTTTCACGGAGACCGGAGAACAGTGACCCCAGTTTCCGGGCAGGCAAATTCGCGCTTGACAACCAGCTACTAGAATAGTATCTTGCAAGGCTCCTTAACGGAAGTTGCAAGGCTTCCGTGGGGATAGCTTGTTCTTTGACAACTGAATAGAGCGAGAAGAATTTAGAGGTAAGGTGTATTGAAGTGGTGGCCCTTGGATCCAATTCAGAAGTAACTTTGATGAGAGTTTGATCCTGGCTCAGAACGAACGCTGGCGGCGCGCCTAATACATGCAAGTCGAACGAGAAGGTGTAGCAATACACTTGTACAGTGGCGAACGGGTGAGGAATGCATGGGTAACCTACCCTCGAGTGGGGAATAACCAGCCGAAAGGTTGGCTAATACCGCGTACGTTTCCGGGACTGCGGTTTCGGAAAGAAAGTCGCACCGTGGGTGCGGCGCTCAAGGATGGGCTCATGTCCTATCAGCTTGTTGGTGAGGTAATGGCTCACCAAGGCAACGACGGGTAGCTGGTCTGAGAGGACGATCAGCCACACTGGCACTGCGACACGGGCCAGACTCCTACGGGAGGCAGCAGTAAGGAATATTGCGCAATGGGCGAAAGCCTGACGCAGCGACGCCGCGTGGGGGATGAAGGTCTTCGGATTGTAAACCCCTTTTGGGAGGGAAAATGGGACGGGCAACCGTCCGGATGGTACCTCCAGAAAAAGCCACGGCTAACTTCGTGCCAGCAGCCGCGGTAATACGAAGGTGGCAAGCGTTGTTCGGATTTACTGGGCGTAAAGGGAGCGTAGGCGGTTTGGTAAGCCCTCCGTGAAATCTTCGGGCTCAACCCGGAAAGTTCAGAGGGGACTGCCAGGCTAGAGGACGGGAGAGGAGCGCGGAATTCCCGGTGTAGCGGTGAAATGCGTAGAGATCGGGAGGAAGGCCGGTGGCGAAGGCGGCGCTCTGGAACGTTTCTGACGCTGAGGCTCGAAAGCGTGGGGAGCAAACAGGATTAGATACCCTGGTAGTCCACGCCCTAAACGATGGACACTAAGTGTCGGCGGGTTACCGCCGGTGCCGCAGCTAACGCATTAAGTGTCCCGCCTGGGGAGTACGGCCGCAAGGTTGAAACTCAAAGGAATTGACGGGGGCCCGCACAAGCGGTGGAGCATGTGGTTCAATTCGACGCAACGCGAAGAACCTTACCCAGGCTGGACATGCAGGTAGTAGAAAGGTGAAAGCCTAACGAGGTAGCAATACCACCCTGCTCAGGTGCTGCATGGCTGTCGTCAGCTCGTGCCGTGAGGTGTTGGGTTAAGTCCCGCAACGAGCGCAACCCCTGCCTTTAGTTGCCACCGGGTCATGCCGGGCACTCTAAAGGGACTGCCCAGGATAACGGGGAGGAAGGTGGGGATGACGTCAAGTCAGCATGGCCTTTATGCCTGGGGCTACACACGTGCTACAATGGCCGGTACAAAGGGCTGCAAACCCGCAAGGGGGAGCCAATCCCAAAAAACCGGCCTCAGTTCAGATTGAGGTCTGCAACTCGACCTCATGAAGGCGGAATCGCTAGTAATCCCGGATCAGCACGCCGGGGTGAATACGTTCCCGGGCCTTGTACACACCGCCCGTCACACCACGAAAGTCCGCTGTACCAGAAGTCGCCGGAGCCAACCGCAAGGAGGCAGGCGCCCAAGGTATGGTTGATAATTGGGGTGAAGTCGTAACAAGGTAGCCGTAGGGGAACCTGCGGCTGGATCACCTCCTTTCTAAGGAGTCTTTTGACTCTGCAGAAAATCCGGATTTGAGGGCCACCTCTTCAGTACACCTTGGTTGACCGGACGATTCGAGGATGCGTAGTCTTTAAGGGCTGCGCGGTCGCAAGCACTGCGGTGCGGTTCTGGATCGGCTGGGCCTGTAGCTCAGTTGGTTAGAGCACGCGCTTGATAAGCGCGGGGTCGATAGTTCAACTCTATCCAGGCCCACCACCTGAGCGCACAGTCGAGCCGCAGCGTTCGCGATAAACCCCTCAATTTAGTTCGGGGCTGTAGCTCAGTTGGGAGAGCACCTGCTTTGCAAGCAGGGGGTCAGCGGTTCGATCCCGCTCAGCTCCACCAAGTCGTCTCGAAGATTTCTCGCTCTAAGCAGTTCCCGGCGCAAAATGCGCCGAGGTTGTTCTTTGAAAACTGAATAGGTCTCAAGCAAGACCATGTGTATCAGGAGCAAATGTGTTTGTTAAGCTACTAAGGGTGTACGGTGGATGCCTTGGCATCAGGAGGCGATGAA
>VGXF01000005.1:0-27500 GCA_016873435.1 Nitrospira sp. | reverse complement strand
GAGTATGTTCATACCACGTATCCGACTCATCCTGGATCCCTAGATCATTTTCAATGGCCAGTTACACGGGCACATGCTTTAGCAGCGTTAGATTATTTTGTGAAACACCGTTTAAGAAACTTCGGGGTGTTTCAGGATGCTATGTGGACTGATACCCCATTTGGTTGGCATTCCATACTTTCGAGCTCATTAAACCTAAAGTTGCTTAACCCTCGCGAAGTGATTCGTGCTGTTTTACGCGCATGGAAAAAATACTCCTTAGATCTTTCAACCGTGGAAGGATTTATTCGCCAAATTTTAGGTTGGCGAGAGTTTGTTAGAGGTATGTATTACCTTGATATGCCAAAGATGGCTCAGGAGAATTATTACGATCATCAGAGAGCCTTGCCAAAATGGTATTGGTCAGGTGAAACCCAGATGGCCTGCATGAAAGATGCGATTCGTCAAACTCTGAAGTATGGTTATGCACATCATATTCAGCGTCTCATGGTCACTGGCAACTTTGCTCTACTGGCCGAGATCTTGCCCGCAGAAGTCTGTGCTTGGTACTTGGCAATTTATGTTGATGCGATTGAGTGGGTAGAGCTGCCCAATACTGCTGGCATGGCGTTATATGCAAATGGAGGACGCTTTACTAGTAAGCCGTATATTGCTAGTGGGGCCTATATCAAGCGGATGAGTAATTATTGCGACTCGTGCCAGTACAGGCCAGATGTTCGCTTTGGAGATAAAGCTTGTCCTATTACAGCTTTGTATTGGAATTTTTTAATCAAGCATCGCCGACAGTTTGAAGCTAGTCCACGGACACGATTAATGACTGCAAATCTTAAGAAAATTAGTGATAAAGACCAAAAATCAATTCTGGAGCATGCAAAGCGCCTTCTCAATCACTTGAACGATCTCTAGGACTTAAGATGACTACTGCCGTGAGAGGGAATAGATGTATTTTGCTTAGTGAAATCTGCATCGCCCGCGAAAAAGATATAACGGGAAGAAAGTCTTGAGCCCCTCCAGTGGCAAGCGCTCAATTACTGCTCAGACGCATGCAGGATAAAAGCATCTAAGCCGCAGACGTAAATCTATTGCTAGTTTTTACCAGGGTGCGGGTTGCCGTGAAAAACAGTTGTACTAAATTAGTTGACGAATCAACGGACATGCGGTACAGTATGCCCACGTTAGTAGCGTATTGGTCCGGCGCCCCTGACGCTCAATCATAACGGACTTCGCGATCGCATCGCGATTAGGTCCAGGTTCGAGCGGTTTCCTTCCTGATCCCGTCTCCCCTCGGTTCTCTGATCCCGTTTAATGCGATCAAACTGAAAGGATAGTTTTGTGCAGACGGCTACGTCTACCTTCATGACCCTTGGTGTATCTGAAACCCTTTTGAGGGACCTCACCAAGGCAGGTTTTCTCAACCCCACGTCCATCCAGGAGCAGGCGATTCCGCATGCGCTTCAGGGACGTGACGTTCTGGGCTGTGCGCAAACCGGCACCGGCAAAACCGGTGCCTTTGTCGTCCCCATGATTGAGCGGCTGGCGGCAGGCCCAAAAGGCAAGCCGCGCGCGCTCGTACTGGTGCCGACCCGCGAACTGGCCATTCAGGTCCAGGGCGTGATTGACCAGCTTGGCCGCAGCTCGCGGATTTATGCCACCACGCTCGTCGGCGGAGCCGACATGCAAGCACAGGTGCGGGGGCTCCGGCAGAATCCGGACATCCTCGTGGCCACGCCGGGACGGCTGCTGGACCACATGTGGAATGGCACAGTGACCCTCCTGCCGATGCAGATGTTGGTGCTGGATGAGGCCGATCGCATGCTCGACATGGGGTTCGCGCCGCAGATCAACCAGATTCTCGAAGCCATGCCAGATGAGCGGCAGACGCTGCTCTTCTCGGCCACGATGCCAGCTGATCTGAACCAGCTCGCCCGCGCCAGCGTGAAAAATCCCGTGCATGTCATGGTGGCTAGACCGGCCACAACGGCCTCTGGCGTCACGCAGGCCGTGCATCACACCACACACGACAGTAAAGTTAATTTGCTGGTGTCGCTGCTGGGGCAGGACAAAAATTCTGTCCTCGTATTCACGCGGACGAAACATCGGGCGGACAAGCTCGGCCGCGTTTTGGGCACTGGGGGGCACAAGGTGGCAGTCATCCACGGCAACCGCAGCCTGTCCCAGCGCCGGGCCGCACTGGAAGGCTTCAAGCGTGGAACCTTCCGCATCCTCGTGGCAACGGATATCGCTGCCCGCGGCATCGATGTGGCGAACATCGGCCACGTGGTCAATTTCGATCTACCAAATTGCCCGGAGGACTATGTCCACCGGATCGGCCGCACGGCGCGCATGCACGCGACGGGCAAGGCCACCAGCTTTGTGACGGCAGAGGATCATGAGACTCTGCGCGCGATCGAAAAGTTGCTCGGCAAATCCGTACCGCTGGCGGAAGGCAGCCCGGTCCCTGCGCCGGTCTCCGTGCAGCGGCCGCATCAGCCGGGGCATCGCCGGAATGAGCATGGTGGCCATGGGAGACCTGGAAACCGGCCGCATCAGGACCGGCGCGCGTGGCAAGGTCAGCAGGGAGCATCCCGGCCGTCGCATTAAGCTACGCTTTGGGGATATACACACGCGCCTGTCGGCTCACGCCGGCAGGCGCGTGTGTTTTTATTGTCCGCTGACGAACTGTTTGGCAAGACGGGTGGTTATCTTAAGCGAGTTTGAGGGACGTTTTTGCGTAGGTCAGAACATCCTGGGGGGGCATCTTCATGATGGTTCCGGTCTTACGCTCTTTGAACTCGACCTGGCCCTGGGCTAGTCCCTTTTCGCCGATTACGATCTGAAAGGGTATACCGATCAGCTCGGCATCGTTGAACTTGACCCCAGCCCGCTCATCACGATCATCCCAGAGGACCTCAATGTTGGCTTGCGTGAGCGAGGCGTAGAGTGTTTCAGCAGCGGCTGTCACGGTGGCGGACTGGCTCAATGTCAGCAGGACGACATGGAACGGAGCAAGTGGAATCGGCCATACGATACCCTTGGCGTCATGATGTTGTTCGATGGCGGCGGCGGCGATCCGGCTCACGCCGATTCCGTAGCAGCCCATGACGGCCAGGCATTCCTTACCGTCCGGATCGAGGAAGACTGCTTTCATGGCCTTGCTGTATTTGGTCCCCAACATGAAGACGTGGCCGACTTCAATCCCGCGAGCGACCTGCAAAGTTCCGTCTCCCTTGGGCGAGGGATCGCCGGCCATGGCGTTTCGCAGGTCGGCGAACTGCTCGACCGTGAAGTCGCGGTCGAGGTTGACGTCCACGAGATGTTGGTCCAGCGCGTTTGCTCCGACAACAAAATTGCGTAGAGCTTTCACGGCGTGGTCCGCAACGACTCGCGTGTGTTTGTAGAGCGGAATTGGCCCCAAAAAACCGGGCAGTAAGTCGATGCTCGCCGGATTGCCTAATTCCACGACGCTGGCGTCAAGGAGCGTTTTGAGCTTGATTTCGTTGACCGTATGATCGCCCCGCACCAGGACCAATAGATTGCCTTTATCGGTCTTGTAATAAAGAGTTTTGACCAGGCGTTGCGGGCTGATATGCAACAACGCGGTCACTTCTTCGACGGTGCGGACATTCGGGGTGGCGACTTCGCGTCTGGGACGCATGGCTTCCGATGAAATGTCTGAGGGCGGCAGCGCTTCCGCCCGCTCGACGTTAGCGGCGTAGGTACCCCCCTCGGCGTAGACGATGGTTTCTTCGCCGGTCTCGGCCAACACCATGAACTCGTGCGAGGACGTGCCCCCGATCAGACCCGTATCGGCCTCTACGGCCCGGAAGGTCAGCCCGCAACGGGTGAAGATGTGGCTGTAGGCGTCGTACATTTTTTGGTAGCTGCGTCGCGCACCGGCCTCGTCCCGGTCGAAACTGTAGGCGTCCTTCATGATGAATTCTCGCCCGCGCATCAGCCCGAACCGCGGACGGATTTCATCGCGGAACTTCGTCTGGATTTGATAGCAGTTCAGCGGAAGCTGCCGGTAGGAGCGAATTTCTCGGCGGATCAGATCCGTAATAATCTCCTCATGCGTGGGGCCAAGGCAAAAGTCCCGCTCGTGGCGGTCCTTAAAGCGCAGCAGCTCCTTGCCGTAAAAGTCCCAGCGGCCGGTTTCCTTCCACAACTCGGCCGGGGAGGCAATGGGCATCAGGACTTCCTGTGCGCCGGCGCGGTTCATTTCCTCCCGGACGATCGTTTCGATCTTACGCAGCACGCGCAGGCCAAGCGGTAGGTAGGTATAGATGCCGGCGGCTACCTTGCGGATCATGCCGGCCCGGAGCATCAGGCGGTGGCTGATGGTTTCCGCTTCTCCGGGGTCCTCGCGCAGCGTGGGGATGAGCGTCTGGGACGTGCGCATGCGGCTCAGCGGGCGATCAGCCGCTCGATGTCGTTCCAGAAGGCGAAGACCATGAGGACGAGCAGCAGGACCAGCCCGACCTGCTGGGCGATCTCGCGCTGGCGTTCGCCCAGTGGCTTGCGGATCACGGCTTCGATGAAGAAGAAAAGCAGATGTCCGCCGTCCAGGATCGGGATCGGGAGGAGATTCAGTACGCCCAGATTGATGCTCAAAATGGCGATCAAAAACACCACACTGGACATGCCCTGCGCACCGGCCTCCCCGGAAATGCTCGCGATCGTGAGCGGTCCGCCGATATTCTTGCTGGAAATCTCGCCGGCGATCATTTTATAGATGCCGACGGTGGTCAACTCCGTCCAGCCCCACGTGGCTTCGATCCCATACCAAGCGGCCAGTAGGGGGTGGGACGCGCGGATGAGCGACCGGCCGGGTCCAGAGACACCGATCTTCCCGATCTCGACCGTGTGCCCATTGATCTGAGCCTTCTCTGAGGCCGGCGTGACCGTGAGCGTCACGGTCTGCCCGTTGCGGTTTACGTCGAACCGGAGCGACTTGTTCGGGCTCTCTTTTACCAGACCGGTCATCTGAGCCCAGGTGTGGATGGTCTGCCCGTCAATGGCGACAAGGCGGTCGCCTTCCTTCAACCCAGCGGCCATGGCTGGCGAGCCGTTCATGACGGCAGTGATCAGCGGTGCGGTTTCCTCGATGCCAAGCGAGTAGACGATGACGTCTTTGCCGTTCTCGTTAACAGGCGTGCTATCCGGCGTCACGACAATGGTTTTAATCTGAGTGCCTCGTCGGACGTCAAGGGTCAGGGCCTTGCCTTTACTCTTGGCTACGGCGTCGAACAGTTCGGCACGAGTTGAAATATCCGTCTCGTTTACGCGCATGACGCGGTCACCTGGAACAATGCCGACAGCAGCGGCCGGCGAGCCGGGTTTCACGGCTTCGATGTCTGGTGTGAGGTCCTTGAATGTGGGGACAAACAGCGGTGCGCCGATGGCCAGCCATCCGGTGAAGATTAGATAGGCCAACAGGAAGTTGAAGCCTGGCCCCCCAAAGACAATGAGCACCTTGCTCCAGAGGTTCTGGTGCGCGAACGACCGGCGCTGCTCTTCAGGGGTGGAGGCGTCGCTTTCCTCCTCGCCGAATAGCTTGACGTAGCCGCCCAGGGGAATGGCAGAAATCAAGTATTCCGTTTCACCGATCTGCCGGCCGACCACTTTCGGGCCGAAGCCAAGCGAGAATTTCAGGACGCGTACACCAACCCAGCGAGCCATCAGGAAATGACCAAATTCGTGGAAGGCAATGAGGACACCAAGGACGATAAAGAACCAGAAAGCCTTCTGGGCGATGGCCAGCATCATGTCCGGGGACCAGGCAAGTAAATTAAAAGTCATAATGTTCAACGCCTAATTCTTGATTTTTTAGTGCCCATTGCTAAGTGCGCGCTGCGCGCTTTACCCATTCCCGGCAAGCGTGTGGACGCGGCCGCTCGCCTGCTCGCGGGCCCAGCGGTCGGCCTCCAAGGCGTCGTCGAGCGTGTGGACCTGCCGGAGAGTGTGGGCGTCCATCGTGCCGCGGATGATCGCTGCGATGTCCAGAAAGCTGATACCGTTTTGGAGATACGCGGCAACCGCGATTTCGTTAGCCGCGTTGAGGACGGCGGGCATAGTGCCGCCGATCTTCAGCGCGTCGTAGCCAAGCTGCAGGCAGGGGAAGCGGTCGTGGTCCGGCTGGAAGAAGGTCAGCTTGCCGATACTGGCCAGGTCCAGCGGAGGCAGCTCCAGCGGCACCCGTGCCGGGTATTTCATGGCATAGGAGATCGGCGTGCGCATGTCGGGTAGGCCCAGTTGCGCAATGACCGAGCCGTCCTTGTACTCGACCATGGAGTGGATCACGCTCTCCCGGTGCACGAGAACTTCGATCTGTTCGGCCGGCATGTCGAAGAGCCAGCGAGCCTCTACGACCTCCAGCCCCTTATTCATCATCGTAGCAGAGTCGATGGTGATCTTGGCGCCCATTTTCCAGTTTGGATGCTGGAGGGCCTGTTCGGGTTTCACGTGCTGCATCTGGTCCTTGGGCATATTCCAGAGCGGCCCGCCGGAGGCGGTGAGCACCAGCCGGCGGATGTCCTCGCGGCGGTGGCCTTCCATAGATTGAAAAATCGCGCTATGCTCGCTGTCCACAGGAAAAATCCGGACACGATGTTTCTTGGCCTCGTCCTGCATCAATTGCCCGGCCATAACCATCGGCTCCTTGTTGGCGAGGGCCACGTGCTTGCCGGTGCGGATGGCGGCCAGCGTGGGCACGAGGCCGGCGCCGCCGACGATGGCGGAAATCACCAGTTCGCCCTCAGGCATGGATGCGACGTCCGCCACACCCGTGGAGCCTTCAAGAATCTCGATAGGCAGGCCTGCGCAGCGGGTGCGCAGGCGGGCAACGGCCGCCGGATCCGAGAGCGCCACTTTCTTTGGCTTGAATATTCTGATTTGGTCTTCAAGCAGGACGTCTTTGGTGGCGGCCGTCAGCCCCACCACCTGAAATTCTCCAGGAAATTTTCCGACGATGTCGAGCGTGCTGGTTCCAATCGATCCGGTGGACCCGAGAACAATGATCTTTTTCATGGCGTCTCTTCGGTCAGCCTTTGACGAGCGTCACATAATAGTAAAACACCGGAGCGGTGAACAACAAGCTATCCAGCCGATCGAGGATGCCGCCGTGTCCCGGCAGCAGGGTGCCTGAATCTTTGACGCCGGCGCCGCGCTTGAGCGCTGATTCCACAAGGTCGCCCGTAACGCCAGCGGTCGTCAGCAGCAGACCAGTGGCCAGGCAATCGCCTGCTGTGAAAGACGGCAGAAACCATTCGCGGGCCATGAAGGCCGCGATGACAGCCAGCACCGCGCCTCCGACAAGGCCCTCGACCGTTTTGTTGGGGCTGATCGACGGGGCCAGTTTGTGGCGGCCCAGGCTCATGCCGGCGTAGTAGGCGCCGGTATCGCCTGCCCAGGTGCTCAGTACCACAAAAAAGATGAGCCACTCTCCGTCAGAGAGGGCACGGGTCAGGAGCAGATGGCTGAGCGAAAGACCAATGTAGAGGGGGCCAAAGGCCAGCAGCGCGGGGTCCGTCAGGCCGTGCGTTTGAGGCCGTCGCGCGATCAGCGGAACGCAGAGCGCGACCATCAGGATGCCGGTCAGCAGAGGCCGATCCGGCATAAGCCCCGGCCATTGCGCTGTGATTAGCAGCAGCGCCGTGACGGCTCCTCCAGTCAGATAGATGAGGGGAGAGGCCTGGGCAGTGCGAAGGGCCAGCCGGTAGAACTCTGTCACGGCGATCAATGCGGCGAGAGCAACTAATCCGAAGAGGCCAACTGCTGGCGCATACCGGACAAGCGCATAGAAGAGGGGCACGAAGACCAGCGCAACGTAGACGCGTCGGCTGTCAAAGCGGCGCTCGGGAACGAGGGCGGTCACCTTGGGCTCGAGGAAGAGGGCTCGGAGGGGCGTCCTCCGAACCGCCGGTCACGTTTCTGATAGGCCAGCAGTGCCAGCAGCGCCTCGCGCCGGCGGAAATCCGGCCACAGCGTGGGTGTGAAATACATCTCGGTATAGGCTAACTGCCAGAGAAGAAAATTACTGATGCGGGCTTCCCCGCTGGTGCGGATCAAGAGATCGGGATCGGGAAGGCCATGCGTCGAGAGATACTGCTCAAGCACTGATTCGTTGATGGATTCTGGCTGCAACTTGCCGTCGACGCAGTCCTGGGCTAGTTGGGAGACCGCGCTCACGATTTCGGAGCGGCCGCCGTAGCTCAGGGCGACGGTTAGATGCAGTTTGTCTAAATGCGCTGTGCTGCGCTCGACCTTACGGACCCAGGTAAACGCTGAGGAGGGTAGGTTGTCGATCTGGCCGATGGCGCGGAATCGGACGCCGTGCTCGATGAGCGCGTCGATTTCACGTTGGAGATATTGTTCCAGCAACATCATCAGGGCGTTGGTTTCAAGAGCCGGCCGTTTCCAGTTCTCCTGCGAGAAGGCATAGATCGTCAGGGCCTTGATGCCGAGCTCGCCGCACAGGATAATTATCTCACGGACAGATTTGGCCCCTTCCGTGTGGCCGGCACTGCGCGGCAGGCCGCGCAACTCGGCCCACCGGCCGTTGCCGTCCATAATGATGGCAATGTGTGCGGGCAATGTCGCGCGGTCGATCAGCCCGAGCAGGTCGGTTTCTGACAACTGGTCGGTATTGGCCACCTGGCTCTTGTTCATGGCCGTCAGGCAGCTCCGTTGAAAGCAGCGTAGTGCGATACCAGCATGGAGGGCATGGCAAGTCTAGTGTCCAGACTGCGAAAAGTCAACGAATTTACAGGGGAAAAGGCAGATTTTCGTCTGTATGTCCCGTTGCGGGGCGGAAAACGAATCAGTTATACTCCGACGCACTCTGGAGCCATCACCATGTCGACTCAAGCTCATACCGAACTGACGGCCTTCGGCCTCACTGAACAGGATGTCCAGCATGCCCTGGGCGTCGTGAAAGTGCGGGACGTGGACTATGCCGATCTCTATTTTGAGTCCTGCCTCTCCGAGTCCGTATCCATGGAAGAGGGGATCGTCAAGCGCGCCGTGAAAAGCGTCTCGCAGGGGGCCGGCGTGCGCGCTACGGCCGGCGAAAAAACCGGCTTTGCCTATTCAGACGAACTGACCAGGCGCGATCTCGAGCTGGCGGCCGGCACGGCGCGGTACATCGCGCAATCGCCGCAGGGTGACCGACCGGTCCCAGTCACGCATCGGGCTCGCCCCACGCGCGATCTCTATCCCGTACCCCAGGCGCAGGCGGAAGTGGCCACGCCGGAGCGGGTGGCGTTGCTTAATCTGGTTGACGCTGAGGCGCGCGGGTACGACCCGCGCATTAAAAATGTCATGGCCTCGATTAGCACGGAATACAAGACGGTGGTGGTAGCCACGACGGACGGCACGCTGGTCGGTGACGTGCAGCCCTTGTCGCGCCTGCAAGTGACCTGCATCGCTGAGCAGAACGGCAATCGCCAGATGGGCACCTTTGGCGGTGGCGGGCGGATGGCGTTTTCGTATTACCTCGACGGGGAGCGGTACAAGCATTTTGCGCGCGAGGCGGCTCGACAGGCCATTCTCAATTTGAGCGCGATTGAGGCGCCGGCCGGCGTCATGCCAGTGGTGCTGGGCGGCGGGTGGCCGGGAATTCTGCTTCACGAAGCGATCGGTCATGGATTGGAAGCGGACTTCAACCGCCGCAAGACCTCGGCCTTTTCGAATCTGCTGGGCAAGCGCGTGGCCTCAGACGTCTGCACAATTGTGGACGACGGGACGCTCCCATTCCGGCGTGGCTCGCTCAACATGGACGACGAAGGCACGCCCACCAGCCGGACGGTGTTGATCGAACAGGGCATTCTGCGCGGCTACATCACGGATAAACTCAATGCACGGCTGCTGGGCATGCCGCTCACGGGCAACGGTCGGCGTGAGAGTTTCCAGAGTATACCGCTGCCGCGCATGACTAACACGTTCATGTTAGCCGGCCAGTCAGATCCCCAGGACATTCTTCGCTCGATCAAACGCGGCTTGTATGCTGTCTCGTTCGGCGGTGGGCAAGTAGACATCACAAACGGCAAGTTTGTGTTCTCAGCCAGCGAAGCCTATCTGATCGAAGATGGCAAGATTACAAAGCCGGTGAAGGGCGCGACGCTCATCGGCAGCGGACCCGAGGTGCTGACGAAAGTCTCCATGGTTGGCCATGACCTGAAGCTGGATGAAGGCATTGGGACGTGCGGTAAGGACGGACAGTCGGTCCCGGTCGGCGTGGGATTGCCGACGATTCGTGTGGATGAAATCACTGTCGGAGGCACGCAGGGATGAGCGCACCACTGCCGGCCGCACAGGATTACGCGCAACTGGCTGCAGATCTGCTCGGCGTGGCCAAACAACGCGGCGCGACCGCGGCTGACGTGATCGTGGCTGACAGCCGCAATCTCTCTGTGCAGGTCCGGCTTTCCGCAGTGGACCGGCTGACCAAGGCGCGCGAAAAGCGGTTGGGACTGCGCGTATTTTTCGGTAAGCGGTCGGCCAGCACCTCGACATCCGATTTTTCACCAGCGTCGCTCGAACAGTTGGTGGCCGACACCTGCGTCCTCGCGCAGGCAGTTGTGGAGGATCCGGTTTCAGGCTTGCCGGTTGGGGACGTGTTCGCAAAGGACAGCCCTGAGTTGGAGCTCTACGACGCCACTGAACTGGGAACAGACGAGCACATTGCACAGGCCAAGCGGGCCGAAGCGGCGGCGTTGGGCGCCGATCCGCGGATCACAAATTCCGAAGGCTCGGAGTTCAATTCATCGAACGGCCGCATTGTGCTTGCAAACAGCCAGGGCTTTGTCGGGACCTATCGCAGTTCAAGCTTTTCGATATCCGTCTCGCCGGTAGCGACAGACCCGACCACGGGCGGTATGCAGCGCGATTCATGGTATGCCGTGCAGCGGGCCTATGGGCGACTGGACAGCCCGGAGTCGGTCGGACAGGAGGCGGCCCGGCGAACCGTTCGTCGGTTGGGGGCCCGCAAAGTCCCGACCAACAAAGTGCCGGTGATTTTTGATCAGGACATGGCCGCCGGCCTGATGGGCAATCTCTGCGCAGCCGTGTCCGGATACGCGCTTTATAAAGGCGCCTCGTTTTTGCTCGGGCAATTGGGCCAGAAGATCGCACCAGAGATGGTCACAGTCTATGATGACGGGCGGATGTTTCGCGGGCTCGGATCGCGCCCCTTCGATGGCGAGGGCCTGCCAACGCGCAAGACCACGGTTGTCGAGCGGGGTGTATTGAAGAGCTATTTGCTGGACACCTATTCGGGGAAAAAGCTGGGGCTGGCATCAACCGGCAATGCGTCACGCAGTGTGGGCGACAGTCCGACAGTCGGCGCGACGAATTTTTATCTGGTGCCAGGGGCGGTGGCGCCGGCCGAGATCATCCGGTCCGTAAAGCGCGGGCTCTACGTCACGGAGCTCATCGGATTCGGTATCAACATGGTAACAGGCGATTATTCGCGTGGCGCGGCAGGCTTCTGGATTGAAAACGGCGAACTGGCCTATCCCGTTGAGGAGATCACCGTCGCCGGAAATCTGAAGCAGATCTTCCAGGATATCGAGCTGATCGGTAACGATTTGCAATTCCGCGGCCGCATCGCATGTCCCACGCTCAAAATCCGAGAAATGACGGTGGCGGGCAAGTAACCAGGGGGCCAGCGTCGGTCTGTTGAATTCGGCAATATTCGATGCATCATAATGCAACCAGGCAACATTGAAAATTTCGCGCTGGCTACGCGACGAAGGGTGCCATGTTGAATCTCAAAGACATGATGGTCGAATACTCCAGTGAAGACGTGAAGATCCGGGCCTACCTGGTCGGTGAGCAGGGCGGGGTAAAGCGCCCCGCGATCATCGTGGTGCAGGAGTGGTGGGGATTGAATGAGCATATAAAGGATGTCGCGCGGCGGTATGCTCAGCAGGGGTACGTCGTGATTGCGCCGGATTTGTATTCCCGGTTTGGCAACACGGTCGTGCCCAATGGTAATTCGGACGAGGCGGGCCGGCTGATGAGCGCGTTGAAGCAGGAAGACGGGCTGAAGGATCTCAAGGCGACCGTGGCCTATTTAAAGACGGTTCCGGAAGTGGATGCAGCGCGCATCGGCGTGACCGGCTTTTGCATGGGTGGCTCCTACGCGCTGATGCTGGCCTGTGTGTCCCGGGACATCAAGGCCGCAGTGCCGTTTTACGGCCAGGTACCCAGCCCTGACGCGGCGCTGCAGAACCTGGCGGCGCCGGTCCTCTATATCTATGGCGAGGAGGACGGCTGGATCACGAAAACGGACGTACAGCGGCTGGCAGGTGCGCTGAAGAAGTACAACAAAGTTGGGGAAATCAAAACCTATCCGGGTGCGCCGCATGCCTTCTTCAACGATACGCGTACTGATGTGTTCAGGCCGGCGGAAGCGCAGGACGCGTGGGAGCGTTCGATCGTGTTTTTTCAAAAGCATCTGGGATGACTGGCACGTGGGGCGACGAACGGCTGAAGAGCTGGACGGTATCCCGTTGCGCCTTGTGTACATCGCCGGCAACGTAGTCGAGGCTGAACGAACGGAGCGGACACTGACGACGCATGACATCGACTATGTTCTCGGTCTCGAACCCTTCACGACGACATCAATGGTGGGCGCGATCTTCAGTGGGATCTATGCGGGAGTCTTCTTCTTGGTTTCGTCCGATCAGCACAGCCATTGCCGGGAGCTGTTGCGGGCGCAGGGGCTGATGAATACCGTGGAGCTGGATGAATCGGTCGCGCAGGGAGAACACTGATGGCGCTTGATGCGGAACAGGGCAAGCGGATGTTACAGCTGCTGACCTCGCGTTACGAGGATCGGCACTGGCGTAAGAAAATCGAAAAGACGCTGAGCCTGCCGCCGACAGGCGTGGGTGACGAGCGGCAGCGGGCGTTGTTTATCTATCTCAAGCAGGGGTTGAAAGCCTATAAGTCCCGCCGTGCCGACCCCGATTCCTGGATCGTGGGGGGCTTTGCCACTAGGGAGGTCATTGAGCGGGCTAAGTTCAATCCGGGGGCGGTCGATCCCAGGGTGACCACGGAAGATGTGGCAATCTTCGGCATGGATCCCGGTGTCGACGTCACTGCAGACTGGTGGGAGGAGATGCTGGTTGCGTGGTTTGATGACCCGGCGGCTGAGTCATCCAGCGACGGCAATCCGGCGGATGACGAGGAGTCTTCTGATAAGAAACCCGCTGGCGCCTGAGGACGCCGGTCTCGTCTGTCGAGATCGTTCTCGTCGGTACTGCTTCAGTTCAATCAACGTCAGCTCCGCCCGTTTGTCCAGCAGAGCCGTGCCCAGCAGCAGTTTCATGGACTGGGCCGCATTCATGTGACGGACTTCCGTTTCGACCCCGGGATTCATGTAGCCGTCCCGCTCCTCCACGTCCACGCTGCTGTCAGAACGCGCTTACAAGTTTCCCGGGGCGATCTTTTTTTGCGTATGGCTGAGGACAGCGGGTGCAGGGGGGGCTGTGCTTGAAAAGATGAACCGCAGTACAATGATTTTTCAGAAGGCTAGTCTCGTTGTGGTAACCTACGCCACTCCATGCACACACGGTATCGGCCCAATCTCAAAATAGAAATTCCTGAGCGGGATTCGACTCTCCACGGCGTAACAGGCCAGGTAGCATCAATGACAGCTGATTTTCATGCACCAATGCATTCCTCGCCTGTGTCTCGTCGATCCACAAGCTGAGACAGTACTTGATGCCAGTTCACCCGAAGAAATTAATAGGTTCAAAATGGACGGCGGTCGCGCCGGTCAACCGAGAAACGCACTTTCTCGTGATCGGGGTCTGCAGTCCGGAAGATCCACTGTCACCGGTCGAGTGGATTGATCTTGAGGCGGTGTATACTAAACGGGTCGAGCGCATTCAGTGGTGGGCGCTCGACGATCCGCTTCGATGGCGACAAGGCTGGCAGTAACCAGCAGTTCGAGTTGTCGTTGTTTATCAGACTAGTCGCACCATGGTAGGAGGACAAGGTGATTTCTTCAAGGTTGAAAGAGAAAATCGACGCAATCTTTAAAGCGCACATGGATGCAGAACTGGCGGGCGATCTTGATCGGACACTCGCCACCATGGCCCCGCAACCGCATCTTGTGAACGTGCCAACGATGGTGGGGGGGCAAGGGCCTCTAGGTGTTCGGACGTTCTATGCTAAGCGCCTCATCGGCCAGTTCTTCCCCCCTGATGTTACCTTTGAAACCGTCTCTCGTACCTACAGCGACGAGCGGCTTGTTGATGAACTGATTATCTCGTTTACGCACACCCACAAGATCGATTGGATGCTTCCGGGGGTCAAGCCCACGGGTAAACGGGTCGAGGCTGTCTTTGTCGTGATCGTCGGCATTCAGAACGACAAGGTGGCCTATGAACATATTCACTGGGACCAGGCCAGTGTGTTGGTGCAGCTGGGCCTACTGAATCCGACGGGGCTTCCGGTTACCGGCGCTGGTGCCGCGGCCAAATTGAGAAAACCCCACTTACCTGACCCGTTTTTTCACGAAGGCTAACGGTTGACCGAGCGGCCGACGGTGGACGAGCCCGCGGCCAGCATCCTATAGCGTAGACCACTGCAGGCGGACAGGCACAGTGATCGGTCTCTATTACCGAGCCATTGACTGCACGAGGGAAGGTCTCCCGCAAATTTCATGCACACGCTATGGCTGAAAAAGTGCCGAGCCCTGCTTTCTGCCAACGATTTATGTATCACTACCTCGACGATGGCCTGTCCAGGGCTGCAAACTGGAGAGCTGGCGATCTGCAGGTACTTATTGAGTCGTCATCAGTGAAACGAAAATTGATTTTGGCGACCCTGCCCACCGATGTCGTTCACGAAGTGCCGTTTTGGTGCCATCGATGGCCTGGTGTCAGGGAGGGCAAGCCATCACGCGCCAAATAAATCCATTTGCGACGGCGGGGGCAGTATGGCTGAAGGTGGTGACGACGGCGGTACCGGAGTTGGCGCCTGCTGCCGGTCCAGATAGGCCTTTAGTTTATTAAAGTCTTCCTTCAGGGTTCCTAGCAGATTCCCTTGATGCAGCGCAGCGGCAGGATGGAGCAGAGGGAAGACCACAAACCGGTCCAGCTGGATCGCCTGGCCCTTCACCTTTGTGATGGGTACCTTCTTTTCCAGTATTGTCTGTGTTGCCCAGTTGCCCAGCGTACAAACCAACGCTGGCTTGATCTCCGCAATCTGCTGCAGAAGAAACGGCTTGCAGGTTTCCACCTCATCCGGCTCCGGATCGCGGTTGTTTGGCGGGCGGCACTTGATCACATTTGCAATGTAGACCTGCGAGCGCGACAGGCCGGCCGACTCCAACAGCTTGTCCAGGATTTTGCCCGCTGCGCCTACGAACGGCTCGCCCTTTTGATCTTCATTAGACCCCGGCGCCTCGCCCACGAACATGATCGACGCATTCGGGTTACCCGTGCCGAACACCACCTGCGTCCGACCCATCGTCGCGAGCTTGCAGCGCTGGCAATTGTGAAGGGAGGTGTTTAGTTCCTGAAGCGACATGCGCGGATATTAGGAGGGGCGGAAGGGGTTGTCAACGATCGAGATTATCCGTAGTCGTATGTGCAGTGTATGAACAGAAGGGCGCGGCCACACGTCAGATCCCTGTTGCCCCCCTGTGTTATAGAGCGACGCTTTTGCTGAAGTGAGGGGCTGCATCAGCTGCGGGTTGTGAGAAATTCAAGATGTCCCATTTCGCTAATCTGTTTGAAGCGAATCACGTCAGACAGAGCACGATGGTCCTCTTCATCTGGGGCATTGTGGACTAGGTCCTCCGCGATCTCCTCAAGCGGGGCAAGTATTCCGATGTCACCAGACCAATGGGAGTCATTATTCGCCGTTAGCTGTCTGTGAGTCTGGGGGCATGATTGAGCCGCCTGTTCTTTTTCCCCCTTTCCGCTAGAATGTTTCTCCGCCATGAGCTGCGAGCCGAAAAGCTTAAAGTGGGTCGATCAATTGACTCAGGCCAGCGACGGGTTCGCGGTCTGGAGCGGTCTGAGCTGGGAAGATGGCATTACGCAGCGGTCGCAGGGGAGCAGGCATTCTGAAAGCGAAGTGGCAGCCATCCCGTTTCAGGCGAAGCGGGAGCGGAGCCAGATGCCGGCGGCGATGATGAGGCGCGAGACGGTTGGGACGCGAATACGCTTGTCAAAAACGCGGTAGCGGGCCTGCTCGATGCGGTCGAAGAGGCCGGCATAGATGCCGCGCATCAGTTCGGCTGGCAGGAGCGCGCGCTGGTCCTCAGCGGGGAGCGATGCCAGCACGGCCGCAGCCTTGTCGTAGAAACCGCGCGTGCGGGCGGCTTCGAAGGCCATGAGCTGTTCGAACGGCAGCGCCACGTGTTTGCTGAGCAAATCCTTCTCCCAGTAGCCGAATGTTCTTAAGTCCTCGAGCGGCAGATAAATCCGGCCGCAGTCGGCGTCAGCGCCGATGTCGCGCAGGATGTTCGTGAGTTGGAAGGCCATGCCCAGATTCACGGCATAGTCCTTCGCGCGCGGGTCGCGCGTCCCAAAGATGTGTAGGCAGATAAGCCCCACCACGCAGGCCACCCGATAGCAATATTTCGAGAGTTCGTCGAATGTCTCGTAGCGCGTGGTTGTGAGATCCATCTCCACGCCGTTGAGTAGCTCGTCTAGATACTCTTTCGGAATGCCCAGCCGTTTGACATGTTCGGCCAGGCTGATGGCCACCGGATGAGTCGGTGTGCCACGATAAATGGCGGCGACTTCCGCACGCCACTGCCGGATGGCTTTCTGGGGATCGCTATTGGCCGGTGGCTCATCGACGGCGCTGTCCACTTCCTTGCAGAAGGCATAGACGGTGTACATGGCGTCGCGACGGGTGGTGGGCAAAAACGCGAAGGAGTAGTAAAAATTACTCCCGCTTCGTTTCGTGATGACGGTGCAGTGGGCCTGGGCTTCAGCAGGCGTCATCGTCCGACTGGGCGTCTCGGGAGGGTGCTGTGGGAGACGGTGAGCGGCTCCACCATTTCCGGGTTGGGCGCCGACAGGAGCGAGGGGTGCAGGCAGGCGGCCAGAATTTCCACCCCGTCAATCAAACGCGGGCCCGGGCGGTTAAAATAGGCCGGGCCATCAACCAGAAATACCCGGTTGGATTTCACGGCCGGCAACGTTTCCCAAGCGGTCCGCGTAGTGAGGCACGCGAGTTCCGTGCGGGTGCGGGCGATGGAAAAACCGCAGGGCATGAGGATCAGCACGTCCGGCCGCGCAGCGCGAACCTGCTTCCAGGTGACTTTCTTGGCCGGTGCACCCGCGGTGCCGAGGACGTCCACGCCTCCCGCATAGGCGACCATCTCCGGCACCCAGTGGCCGGCAGCATAGAGCGGATCGAGCCATTCTAGGCAGGCTACGCGCGGCTGCGCGCCGGCCTGCGCGATTTGCAACCGTACGTGCTGCAGTCGCTCGCGCAGTTGGCTGGCCAGGACGGCAGCTTCGTGTGGGCGCGCGATGGCGTCCCCGATGCGGTGCACGTCGGTCAGGACGTCATCGAGCGTGGACGGACTGAGGGCTAGCAGGCGCGGCATCGACGGTAGGGTCTTGAGGGAGGTGTGCAGCTGCGCGGGGGTAACAGCGCAGACGCCGCACATGTCCTGTGTGATGACGAGGTGCGGCCGTATGCGCGCAAGCAGTGCGTCGTCGAGCATGTAGAGAGCGTGCCCCGCGTTCAGTTTGTGCCGGACCTGCTGATCGATCTTGCGACTGTCGGTGGTGATATTGATTGCCGGACGGATGACGACCGGCTTGACGGTGATCTCCGGTGGGTAGTCGCACTCGTGGCTGATGCCGACCAGATGTTTGGTTGGCGTGAGTGCCGCGACGACTTCGGTGGCGCCGGGAAGCAGGGAGCAGATTCTCATTGTCGGTCACTCGTGCCGGTGTCCAACGGCCACAGGCGGGGTTCCAGCTCGCGCAACTGCACGTCGACGAGCGAATGCGTGCGCGCATCAGCCTCGTGCAAATCCTGGATCGCGTGCGTGTTGGCCACGGCCAGGACTTTCATGCCGGCGGCGCGCGCGGCGCGGATGCCGGGGATGGAATCCTCGATGACGAGGCACTCGTCCGGTGTCAGCGGTGATTGTCTGTGCCGTGTGGTGCGATTTAATCCCGCCAGGGCATGCAGGAAGGGCTCGGGATCGGGCTTACCTCGGCGGACGTCCTCAGCGCTGGTGATGTGTTCAAACTCCTTACGGATGCCGGCGCCTTCGAGCATGTATTCGATCTCGTGCCGCAGTGCCCCGGAGGCAATGGCTAGGCGGTGACGGGAGACGGCCTCGCGGACTAGTTCGCGCACGCCGGGGAAAATGACGTGGCTCGTTTTGATGTGCTCGAGAAACACGCGCGCCTTGCGGGCGACTAGGTCGTCAATCTGCGCGTTGGTCGGTGTCCGTCCGTGCGCGGTCAGAAACGCCCGGAAGCAGCCCTTGTCGTCATAGCCGAGGTAGTCGGCGTAGTATTCTTCACCGCTGAGGAAAAGACCCTCCTCGCCCAGGACCTTCTGGAAGACGGCCAGGTGGACGGGTTCGCTATCCGCAACCACACCGTCAAAATCGAAGATAAGTGCGCGGAGCATGGAGCCTCGCTGGATCTGCGTCTGCGCGCGACATTATCGCATGGCGTCTGCCCAGCATCGGGCGGGACAAAATCCGGAGGGAAACTGTCCGCGCGGTTACTTTACCGTGAGGTTTTTTTCAGCCACCCAGCCGGTCACGCCCTTGTCCATGCGGACGGCATAGACCCATTCGTTGTTCCGCAGATCAGCGTCCACAATGACCAGCGTCGCGCCGGGGGACGCGGTTGTTGGGCTGGCCTTGGTGCCGGTGTTATCAGCCGTCAGCGGAGTCGGCACGGCTACGGTCACCGTCTGCCCTTCGCCAAACTTTGGTGAGGGAATGCCCGCCAGAGCCGGTGCGGTTGGAGCTGAAGGGGGCGCTGTCTGCGTGAGTGGAGTCGGTGTTGTGGCCGCGGCCGGCGCGCTGACGACCGGGGCTGGGCTTGCCGGAGCGGGAACACCCGCCGTCGAGTGAGCCGGGCCCGGCGCCGCGGCTGTTTTCACAGGAGCGGTCGGCACCTTTGACCTGGCGGTTTTTGTCATGGAAAGGCCCGTGAGGAAATCAGGATTCATGGCAAGGTAGCCGCCACTGGCAGCAATGATGATGAGTGCCGCAAACAGGATGCGGTTTTTCGAACTGGGCGGTTTGGGGCTGTTGGATTTTTCGGGAGGGCCGAGGTCAGCGTTCTTGTCCATGTTGATGGACTGTGTCGAATCTTCGGCCGAAGTTGGTTCTTTGGCGAACAGCAGGCTCCAGTCTGGGAGGCTTGCAACCGACACCGCAAGACAAAATCCCATTGCGCTTCTCCGTAGGCCTTCGCGCAGCCTAATCAATGGCCCAGTAAATAGCACTACCCCGTCTGTTCTGTCAAACATTCTGATGGGTTAGGCGGGTCTGGCCAATTAGCTGCCGGGATTCGATCAGGGGAGGCCGAGATCGGCGTCTCCGGCAACTCGTCAGGTGTCTTCACTGCGTCCAGCTGAGGTGACCTAGCAAATCCAGTGGGCTCGTGTGGCCCTCAATGCACGGGCGGTAGGCAGTACGGTCATGATCGGCACGACGCCGTATATGGAGATGGCACGGATGCTGAGGGCCGCATCTAATCCGCCATGAACCGGGTCGTCGATTGCGGCAATCACGGGACGGTCCTTCTCACGTGTGATCCGGTCAGATTGGTAGTGGCCCATATCGGTGCAGACCGGCAGCCGCGAACGGGTGGTTCCATATTTCATATATGGTAGACTCACGGTCATACTAAACAGAGCGGCATTCCAGGCAGCCATGAAGCAGTACCGGGAAGAACTCTGGTTCAATACGACGACGCGACGGGCCTACCTGAATATTACGCCTCAGGTGGAGGCGGCGGTGCGTCAGAGCGGCGTGCGCGAGGGGCTGGTGCTCGTCAACGCCATGCACATCACGGCCAGCGTGTACATCAATGACGACGAGCGCGGCCTGCTGCAGGATTATGACGACTTTCTTGAACGGGTTGCCCCGCACGAGGCTGAATACCGACACAATCTGACCGGCGAGGATAACGGTGACGCACACATCAAGCGGCAGGTGATGGGGCGCGAGGTGGTTGTGGCGATCACGAACGGTAAGCTGGATTTCGGTCCGTGGGAGCAAATCTTCTACGGCGAATTCGATGGCCGTCGGAAGAAGCGAGTCTTGGTCAAAGTGATCGGGGAATAGCGAGTACTTCCCGGTATCGTCGATGCCGGGGACTTGCCTGCGTGGTCCGAAGTTTGGCACCATGCGGGTGTACACGGGTGGAATCAGGTGCATTGCGCCTTGCCCGGGGAAGGATAGTCGGTATGCCCAGTTGGTCCCGTCCCGATCCGCTCACGCGCGATCTCATTCACCTCATCAATGCCCGCCGGCACGATCATGGCGATGCGGATGCGGCCATCGATACGCTGCAGGCGTTGCTGGAGCAGGATCGCGAGTCGGATGTGTTGGCCGTGCTGGCCGCGCTCGACGAGGAGATGGCCGAATGGTTATTTGATCTGCTGGCCGAAGCTGCCTGCTCAATTTCCATGGGGGAAGGGCGGGACGGGAAGCTCCAGTACGCAGTGCTCGGCGCGCTCGAGCTGCCGTTGCAGACCGATCTGAAATTACCGCTCAATCTAAAGCTCGACCCCGTGGCGACGGCGGATCTGCTGCGCGAACATCTCAAGCTGCCCGTGGGCACGGTGGTTATGGTGGAACCGCGGCTGCTGACAGACACCACGCTCGAACGTCTGACGCTGCACGATTTGCATCAGCATCTCATTGAGCTGGCGGACGGACAGCGCCGCCGTGCGATCGCCTCACGGCTGCACCCGCCGGTGGAGTCCACGGCATTCTTGCTGTTTGAAGTGCTGGGATCACCGGATCCCGGTCTGCCCGATACGCTGGATGATTCCAGCCGTCAGGCGCTGCTGGCCGGTCTGGCCGCGCAGTGTCCGGAGCTGGCACCGGCGCCGCACATGCTCGAAACGCCGGTGTTCGCAAGCTATGCCCTGTTCGACGCGCAGAATGCCGTACGGCTGCACCGGCTCGCTGACGAAACCGTGGAGGTCTGGCGGGACCTCGATCTTGCCGTGCGGAGCCGCACGATTGTCCATCTCCATACGCAGTGCGGCAACGGCGTCTACATGCCGGTCTGGACCGATCTGTTCGACCCGGAACTGCCTGACGATTATGGTCCGGTCTGGACGTCACCGGATGTCTGGATGTTCACGGCCGATCTGCCGATCGAATGGCCGGGCGAGATGCTAACAAACCGCCTACTGGCCGAGGGGTGCACGCGGTTCGAAAATCATATCGTGGAGACGCCGGACAACTGAGTGCGCCTCTGAGTCCCTTTGCGAAGGCCGATGGCGCAGGATCCGCGCACAGTCAATTTCTGGCGTACGCAGGGTTTGGTGCCGACGGCAGGTCCGCAGACGTCTCCGTCTGGTGGCCGCGCCTCGTGCGTGGAGTTTTCCATACATAGGACGAGACGGTCATCGTGGTGGCCTCTGCGGCACCCGGTCGCGGTTGCTGGGGCTTGCGCTGTTGAGGTCTGCCACGCGCCCTCGGCGCGAAGCGGAGCTGAGCGTCAATTGCTGACGGGCCTAGCCCGTTTTGCCGGTCCCGTTACCAGGCTCCTGAACGTCTTGTGTGGCGGTGTTGCGCTATGCGCGGGCGGCTAAGCGCAGTGGCGCAAGCAGTTGTTCCGGCACGGACAGGCTGCCCCTGCCCCTGCCTACCTCGATGTCCGGTTTCGCGATGCCGTGAAAGTCGCTGCCACCCGTGACAAGAAGATCCAGCCGGCGTGCCAGATCGAGGTAGTCTGCAGTCTGGCGTGGGGTGTGCGTGCTGTAGTGCACTTCGATGCCGCCTAGCCCCTCCATTTTTAATTGGCTGCAAAATTTCACCAGCGCTTCACCACGATGCGGAACCCAGGTCGGATGGGCCAACACGGGAACGCCCTTGGCGTCACGAATCCAGGCGATGGCTTCAGCCGGCTCAGGCAGTTCGCGCGGCACGTAAGCCGGTTTGCCGTGCGCGAGGTAGCGATCAAATGCCTCCTTCGAACTGGAAACATACTTCTTTTCCATCAACACGCGAGCAATGTGCGGGCGGCCGACCGATTCCGTACCGGCCAGTGCCCGCACTTCGTCGTAAGTGATGTCGAGCCCTAGCGCGCGGAGGTGGTCGATGATCTGCGGGTTGCGACGATGCCGGCTGTCCCGCAGACGTTTCAAGCGATCGGTCAGCACGGGATCCTGCCAGTCGAAGAAATAGCCAAGGATGTGCAACTCGCTGTCGTCAAGTCGCGCACTAATTTCCACGCCGGGGATCACTTCAATGCCAAACTGCGCGCCGGCAGCCTGGGCCTCCGGAATCCCGGACGTGATGTCGTGATCGGTGATGGCGAGGGCGGTGACGCCCCCTTGCTGTGCCCGCGTCAGGACGTCAGTGGGCGACAGGCTGCCGTCCGAGTGCGTGGTGTGCAGATGGAGATCGAGGCGTCCCATAATTACGCGGGACGTTCTGCTAGCAGGCGTGCGGTAAAGGCGGCGGTGCCATGGCTGTCGATGTGCTCGCCCTCCTCGTAGTGTAGGACGCGCAGACCCTGTGCCAGCGTGAGTAGTTCGTTCGGTTCCAGGCAGAACTCCCGACGGCGCGGATGCTGGCGACGCAGGTGATTTTCGATCGTGAACGTTTCATAGATCAGCACACCGCCCGGCGTGAGCGCCCGTACGAGCGCGGGGAACAGCAGGCGATGCAGATAGAAAAAGACGGTGATGACATCGTAGTACGCGCGGGGCAACGTAGGAGGGTGCGAGGCGTCCGTTTCGAGATCGAGCGTGTGCGTGGTGATGCCTCTCTGCTGTCGCTGCAAGGCAGACGCCGACAGCTCGGCCAAAGCCTGTTCGTCGCGATCGACGGCGTCGACCGTGAATCCCTGCTCAGCAAGGTAGAGCGCGTTCCGCCCGCGTCCGCAGGCGACGTCCAGGGCCATGGTGTGCGAGATGCGTGGAAATCGGTGTTTTTGGTCGAGCAGGAACTGGGCGGGGAGTAGGTCTGGTGGCCGGCCGCTCCGGAGGCGATCCAGGCGGATGCCGACGGACCCGTTTACATATTTGACCGGTGGGTCGACTTTTCGCACCCACAAGCCGATGCGGTCCACGGGAAATCCGGCGAAGATGGCGGTCACCATCTGTTCGGCCATGGTCTCGAGGAGATGGAACCGGCGGCTAGTACCAAGATCGACAAGGCATTGCGCGACAGAGGCATAGTCCACGGCCTGCCCGATCGCGTCAGTTGCAGCGGCCGCGGCGATGGCTTGCGGGGAATAGTCCAGCTCAACGTCCACGGCAATTGGTTGGGGCAATTGCCGCTCGGCCTCCGTGACCCCGCAATGGCCGTTAAATTCAAGGCGTTCGATCACTAAATGGTCGAGCATGCGGCATTCTCGTTGATGGGGCGGCCCATCGTCAAGCACGGAAGCCCTTCTTGCTTGACTACGATTTGGAGGGACTTTTATAATCCTGGCACGCCTATTGACCCATGAAAGTCTCCACAAAAAATAGCAATTTTCGAAGAAAAACCGGGCAATTGACCCATTTCAATGAGGCGGGGCGCGCGCGGATGGTGGACGTGTCCGCCAAGGCCGCCACGGAGCGGGTGGCGACCGCTCAGGCGACAGTGTACATGCTGCCGGCGACGCTTCAAAAAATTCAGCAGGGCAAGATTGCCAAGGGGGACGTGCTGGCGGTGGCGCAGACGGCAGGGGTGATGGGCGCCAAGCGGACGCCCGATCTGATTCCGATGTGTCATCCGCTGCTGCTCACGAGTGTTGACATCGACTTCACCGAAGAGGTGACGCCCGGACCGGACGAACGGTGCACCATTATGATTAAGGCCACGGTCAAGACCACCGGGCCGACCGGCGTGGAGATGGAAGCGATGACAGCGGTTACAGTGGCGGCGCTCACGATCTACGACATGTGCAAGGCCGTGGACAAGGGCATGAGTTTCGGCGGCATCGCCCTGCTTTCGAAATCCGGTGGCAAGTCCGGCACCTACATCCGGACGATGGCGGCGCGCTGACCGGCGCGTACGAGGGAGCCATGGTGTCCATCAAGCTCTTCGGCCTCATTAAGTCCCTTGCCGACAACCAACCCGAACTCTCGGTGCCGCTCGCTGCAGGCCGACGGGTCAAGGATCTTGTTGCGACACTGGATGCGCAGTACCCCAAAATCGGCGAACTGGTGCACCAGAAGCGGGTGCTAATTTCCGTCAACCAAGAAATCGCGCATGAGGATGTGGAGGTGCGCGATGGCGACGAGGTGGCGCTACTGCCGCCGTTCGCCGGTGGGGCGTCGGACGACACGGCGCTGGTCCGCGTGCAGCGTGAAAATTTTTCCGTGGACGCCGAGATCGACCGTGTACGCGCCGGCTCCACGCGGATTGGTGGGATTTCAATTTTCCTTGGCACGGCGCGCGATCATTCAAAAGGCCACGACGTTAGCTCGATCACCTTCGAGTATTACGAGGGGATGGCGCAGAAAAAGTTGCGCGAGATTCGCGAACGGGCCCTCAAGCAGTTTGACGTACTCGAGGTGCTGATCCTACATCGATATGGCGAAATCGGCATTGGAGAGAACATCGTGCTGATCGTCGTGGGCGCCGAACACCGGGCGGACGCGTTCAAGGCCTGTCGCTGGTGCATCGATGAGTTGAAGCAGATCACGCCCATTTGGAAGCTCGAGCATACGCCCGCCGGGGAAGTCTGGGTTGAGGAGCATCCCTAGAATGTTGGAAGAGACTGCCAGTTCCGTTTCCGGTCGCCCATCTCCCTGCGACGTACTGAAACGGGTGTGTCCCCGTCGCCGGACTTCGTGGGACTACGCGGGGGCAACCTTTTTGAGCATTGCCATACAAGAGGCGCGGAGGCCGCTGTGAGTGACGCAGCTACTGCGCTTCGCGATACGTTCGGCCGGCCGCTAAAAAGCCTGCGCCTCTCCGTGACGGATCGCTGCAATCTGCGCTGCTCCTACTGTATGCCGGAGGAGGAGTATGCCTGGTTGCCGCGCGAGAACGTGCTCAGCTTTGAGGAAATGGCCGTCGTCACGCAGGCCTTTACCGATCTCGGCGTAGACAAGGTGCGCCTGACCGGTGGGGAGCCGTTGTTGCGGCGTGATCTGCCGCGGCTGGTTCGCCTGCTGACGCAAAACCACACCATTCAGGACCTGGCGCTGACGACCAACGGCATTCTGCTGGGCGATCAGGCCCAGGCGCTCTACGATGCCGGCGTGCACCGGATTACGGTCAGCCTCGATACGCTGCGGCCGGACCGGTTCCGTGCCTTGACGCGGCGCGATGAGCATGTCCGCGTAATGGAAGGCATCGCCGCGGCGCAGCGGGCCGGTTTCACAGGACTCAAGTTAGACACGGTGGTGATCAAGGGATTTAACGATGACGAATTGGTGGACCTGATCGAGCTTGGCAAGCGCATCCAGGCGGAAGTGCGATTCATCGAATATATGGATGTCGGTGGGGCCACGGGCTGGTCCATGGATCAGGTGGTGTCGCGGGCCGCGATGCTCGAAATGCTCGGCCGCCAGTACGGACGGATCGAGCCAATCGAGGAACTCAGCTCCGCGCCGGCGCAGCGGTTCCGGCTGCCGGACGGGACGAGCTTTGGGATCATTCCCTCCACGACCACGCCGTTCTGCGCTGCCTGCGATCGGAGTCGCGTAACGGCGGACGGCATGTGGTATCTCTGCCTGTACGCAAAGAACGGCACGGATTTGCGCAAGCCGTTGCGCGACGGTGTGTCCGCGAAGGAGTTTCGCGCGTTGCTCCAATCCGTCTGGCAGGGACGCACCGACCGCGGGGCGGAAGAGCGCAAGGCGCTGGAGCGGTCGGGTGGCCGCGAGCAGCGCCTCATCGACATCGCCAAGCTGCGTGAAGATCCGCATCTGGAAATGCATGCGCGCGGCGGCTGATCGGCCGCCTTCGCGGCCAGCCTACGCAGAGACTCATGCCTGATTTGCAATTTCTCTCCATCCTCGGTCTGGGATTCCTGCTTGGGGCTCGCCATGCTTTCGACGCCGATCATCTCGTCGCTGTATCAACGCTGCTATCCCGGCGCCCTGACCTCAAAGCTTCCGGCTTCATTGGGATGTGCTGGGGGATCGGTCACACGACGACCTTGCTGCTTGTGGGCTGTGCGGTGCTGGTGCTGAAGCTGAGCATCCCGGACACCGTGGCGCACGCGTTTGAGCAAGGGGTGGGTGTGATGCTGATCGCATTGGGCGCGGGATTGGCCGTGACGCTCTATCGGGAACAGTGGCATCTCCATGCCCACACACACGACGGGTCACTCCACGTGCATCTGCACAGCCATCACCAGCGAGACGACCATGCGCACGGGCACGGCTGGCGGTATGTCTTCCAGCCACTTGCGGTCGGCATGGTGCATGGCCTGGCCGGGTCCGCGGCCTTGATGCTACTGGTGCTGTCGGCCTCGCGGACTCTGTGGGAAGGGCTGGCGTTCATCCTTCTCTTCGGGATCGGCTCGATTGTCGGCATGGTGGTAGTCGGGACTCTGATCAGTCTGCCGTTGATGTTCTCTTCTTCACGTGGCCGGTCGATAAATCTAGCAGTGCGCGGGCTGGCGAGTGTCGGTAGCCTTGGATTTGGGATAGCCATCCTGTTTTAGTAGTGTTAGTCGTCGACTGGGACCCACTGATGCGCGTCGAATTACGTCGTCGATTCAGCTAGTTAGAGCTGATTCTTAAATGTAATACTTAGTGCAGCCCTTTGGCGCCTATGCTATTTTGGTTTCCCGCAGTTCATTTATGACGGACAGTGTAAGCCGAGGGAGCAATCGGTGAAGATTCCCGTCCCCAGATGTCAGGGGTCGGAGCAGGTCTGCGTGGAGGAGGGGGCGCCCCTCCGACGCCGGACATTCTGGCTGCTGATTAACGGCATGGCGGTGGTTAACTCCCGCGCTCTGGCTGTGTCGTGGCGTCTCCAAGCGCACTCTGCCATCCGGCCTGTCCGGCGGTCGCTGGTGCTTTTCGACCACATTCAGGGACTGCTGGGGCGAGGCATCACACGAGGAACGATGCGCCAGAAAAATCAGGCGGTCGAGATCTAGAACGCATGGCCTGGTTCAAAAAAAGCGACTCCGCCGGTTCTGACGAGAGCCATCAGCGGGCCAAGGGTGGCGATGGGCTGTGGCTCAAGTGCAACCACTGCCGCGAAATCATCTATCGTAAGGAAGTGGACCGCAACAACAAGGTCTGTCCCAAGTGCGGTTATCACTTTCCCATTTCCGTGCAGGAACGCATTGCGTTGCTGGTTGACCTGGGGTCGTTCAAGGAGTGGGAGGCCGACCTGGCGC
>VGXF01000004.1 GCA_016873435.1 Nitrospira sp. | reverse complement strand
ACGGTCATGCTGAACATGCATGACATTAACATGTCCCCCTCGCTGCAACGCGACACCACCAGCGTGTCGGTTCTTTTCGGCATGCGGTTCAATCCGTAAGCGATCGACCGCGGCGGCGGTTCTTTAGTGGTGCGCCCGGAGGGACTTGAACCCCCAACCCTCGGATCCGAAGTCCGATGCTCTATCCATTGAGCTACGGGCGCACGACGAGCAACCGATCAGCACCTGGTCTGCGAGATGGTCTGCATGATCACATCCGCGATTTCCGCGACGCTCTTGTGGTCGGTGGCGATGGTCTGATCGGAGGCGGCCTTGTACTTGGGTGTCCGTTCACGGAGGACGTCCTCGATTTCCTCTACGAAGGACTTGGTGCCAGTGAGCGATGGCCGCTGTGTATCCCCGCCGATGCGGCGGACGATGGTGGCGACCTCGGCCGTCAGCCAGAAGAGCATGCCGTTGGATTTGAAGCGGTCAGTATTCTCCTGTCGCAAGATCGCCCCGCCGCCCGTGTCGATGATGAGCTGATCCCTGCCGGCGAGTTCGCGGCAGACCTCCGATTCGAGGTCACGAAAATGATCCCAGCCGTGCTGCTTGACAATGTCCGGAATGGACTGACCGGCTCGCCGCACGACTTCGGCATCGGTGGAAATGAGCGTGCGGCCGGACCGTACGGCGAGCAGCTTGCCGACACTGCTCTTGCCGACCCCCCTGTAACCAATCAACACGATGTTCATGAGAAGCGGGATTCGAGGACTTTCCGCATGACATCAGCCGGCGCGTTCTGTTTTGTCCAGAGCTCGAACTGCCCGATGGCCTGGTTGAGGAACATTTCGATGCCGCGGATCGTCTTGCAGCCAGCCATTCTGGCGTCCGTGAGCAGCTTGGTGTCGAGCGGGTTGTAGACGATGTCCATTACGGTGAGATGGGGCTTCAGCAGCGCGGCCGGCACGGCGCTTTGATGCACGTTGGGATGCATGCCGAGCGGCGTACAATGGAGCAGCACTTTCGATTCGTCAATGGCGTGGCGTAATGCGTTGTCGGTGATCACGCCGTCCGTGACCTGCAGTGACGTCTTGGCCGTGAGGTCCTTTGCCAGGGCCTGCCGTTCTTTGTCGTCAATGCCAAGGAGCGTGAGGCCGCCCAGGCCCGTGCCGTTCGCCAGCGCGAAGGCGATGGCGCGCGCTGCCCCACCGGAGCCGAGCAGGAGCACCTTCTCACCTTTGAGGGCGGTGCCCGCCTCGGTCAGCGCGCGCCGCGCGCCGGAGGCGTCGGTGTTGGAGCCGATCAGCTTGCCGTTCTCGATGACAATGGTGTTCACTGCCCCAATGTTTCGGGCTGTCTGCTCGACTTCATCAAGAAGCGGAATGATGGCCACCTTGTGCGGGATGGTCACGCTGAAGCCGCGCAGATTGCCAAGGGCGCGGAGGCCCTTGATCGCCCCGGGCAGATCCTCGACCTTAAACGCGAGGTAAACGAAGTTCAGGCCGAGCTGCTCGAAGGCGGCGTTGTGGATGGCCGGGGAGAGGGAATGCTCGATTGGGTTGCCGAGCAGCCCGCACAACTGCGTGTGCGCGTTGATTTCCATGCTTATTTCTTGGCGATATTTTGCGCGACGTACTGGTTGCCCATCAAGAGATAGGTGACGGTGACGGCGTCACCGGCCTTTACATCCGTAAGGCTCTTTGCGCCGCCCTCAAATCGGGTCTTGCCGTCGATGACAAAGGTAAAGCGGGTGCCGTCTTTTTTTACGGCCAGCTTGCCGGCGGCCGCGTCCACTTTGAGGACGGTGCCGGGAAACGCGACAGGGGTCTGGGCAATCGCCGGCATACTGACAACACCAATGCACGTCGCCATCGTGAGAAGCAGAAGGAATCCGTATCGCAAATGCGCCATGGTCGATCTTTCCAGGATTGCATTCATCATTCGACGTTCAGACTTCACCGTTGTCAATGAGCCGTCATTCCGCCGTCTATCGGAATCACCGCTCCCGTCATCCACGACGATTCGTCGGAGGCCAGATACAGAATCAGCTTCGCGATTTCGGCCGACGTGCCCGGACGGCCGAGCGGATAGGCGGTCATGATCTGCGCCAGCGCGTCCTTGTTCTCGATCAAGTCCGAAGCCATCGGTGTGTTCACCAGGCCCGGACAAACCGAATTGCAGCGAATCTTCTGCGGCGCGTAGTCGATGGCCACGCAGCGCGTCAGCGTATCCAGGCCGCCTTTTGTCGCGCTGTAGGCGGCCAGCATGGGAAGACCGACCAGCGAGGCAACGGACGACACGTTGATGATCGAGCCGCTACCCGCCTTGAGCATCGCCGGCACGGCCGCCTTGGTCATGCGGTAGGAGCCGGTGAGGTTTACGCTCATCATTTCGTTCCACGTCGCCTCGTCCGTTTCGTGCAGCGGTTTGCCGAAGGTGAGGATGCCGGCGTTGTTGACCAGCACGTTCAAGGTACCGAACGCAAGCACGGCTTGGGCAACGGCATTTTGCGCGTGGGTCTCGTCGGTGACAGAGCCGGCCACGGCCAGCGCGCGGCCCTTGGCGTGCTCGATTTCCCTCACGATTGTTTCCAGTACGTCTTTGCGGCGTCCCGTCACGACGACAGCCGCGCCTTCCCGCGCAAACTCCCTGGCGCAGGCCGCCCCGATGCCGGTACCGCCGCCGGTGATCAGCGCGACTTTTCCCTTAAGGCGGCTCATGGCTCCAGTTCCTCTGGCTGCCGGTGCTGCTCCTCGTCCTCTGTCATGGGGATCACGCCGGCCTCCCCATGCTGCCAGAGGCCCGGCTCAACCTTCCGCGCCACGGTGAGAAAGCCGGAATGCGCCACCATCCGGTGGTCTGGCCGCACACTGCGCCCTTGCACGTTCCAGGTGCGCAACAGCGTCTCGAAGGTCTGGATCGGGCCGAAGACCGCCGCGCGCTCCAGCGCCTCGACCGTCTGCATGATCTGCGGCACTGTCGGCACGTAGCTGAGATACAACCCTCCCGACCGAAGCGCGGTGACCGCATGCGGAACGACGCGCCAGGGTTCTGGCAGATCCAGCACGAGTCGGTCGAAGGGACCGTCGCTGGCGTCAATACCCTCGTAGACGTCGCGTCTTCGCACCGTCAGATTCGGCACAGGGCCCAGATAGCGTTCGATGTTCGTCATTGCCGTGCGGGAGAAATCCTCGCGGGCCTCGTAGCTCACGACCGCACCCCGCTCGCCGACGGCCCGCAGCAGTGCCATCGTCAGGGCGCCGGAGCCGGTACCCGCCTCAAAGACGCGGGCCCCCGGATAGATATCGGCCCAGATCGTGATCATCGCCAGATCTTTCGGGTAGATCACCTGGGCGCCGCGCGGCATTTTCAGGACGTATTCGCTCAGTGTGGGCCGGAGCGCCAACATGCGCTTGCCTCGCGAGAGCGTGACGAGCGAGCCGTCGGCCTTGCCGATCAGCTCGTCGTGGGCGATGGTGTGGCCGCTCAATTGAAAAGTTTCGCCGGCCTTTAGCGTCAGGGCGTACTGCCGCCCCTTTTTGTCAACCAGATGGATGCGTTCGCCGTTCTGCAAATGACTCATGGCGGCCCATTCTAGGGGTCTCCTCCCTGCTTTGCAACTTGACGGCCGCGCACAAAAGAGCACAAAAACCAGCACCCCCCACTTGATTTTTTGGCTCTTCGACTTAAGTCTCTGCTCTCAGACAGGCAAATAAACCGGCTGATTCGTAGATGTCCTGGACACACAATGAGGTACCCACAAACCGTTGTAAAAATAGACTTTTTTATCCGAGAGGCTCGTATCTTTCAGGTCGGACAGGGTTCTAACGCTGTATGAAGGCGAAAATCGGCGGAGTGGATCTCACCACAAACCTGAGGACGGAGGTGCGGGGATGAAGAAAGACCTGGGCGAAGACACGGAGTTGATGGTGGAACAGGACGAGCAGGAAGCAGGCGACGTGCTCGAGCGAATTGAGCGGGGCGAGGCCGAATCGGAAACAAAGAGTGAGTCCACGGAGTCACCTGCCCGGGCGGCGGGGGGTCCCTTTGAACTGGAATCCATTTATTTTCGTTCGTTCGGCGAACGGACGCTGCTGACGCGCGAGCAGGAAGTGGCGCTGGCCAAGCGCATTGACGTGAGCAACCGGGCGATTCTGATCGCGCTGAAGGAAGTCACGACCGTCGGCGCGGCCATGCGCAAGACGGACGCGTTGCGCGAGGCGCTGCACGAGTTGCATCAGGTGCGCGGGTTGAGCGGGTTGTCCGCCACGGCGCTCGACCGGGCCGAGGTGGCGTTGCTGGGTGTGCTGCAGGCCGCGCGCGGGCCGGGCAAGGTGGCTGAGCAGCGGGTGAAGCGATTGAGCCGATGTCGCCGGCAAATCCGCGAAGCGCGAGTAGCGTTCGAGTGCGCCAAGGACGAGATGGTACGCTTCAACCTGCGCCTAGTCGTGGACATCGCCAAGCACTACAACGGCCGCGGGCTGGGCTTGCTGGATCTCGTGCAGGAAGGCAACATCGGCCTGATGAAGGCCACCGAGCGATTCCAGTACCGCAAGGGCTTCAAGTTTAGCACCTACGCGACCTGGTGGATCCGGCAGGGCATCACACGGGCGCTGGCCGATCAGTCGCGGACGATCCGGCTGCCCGTGCATCTGACCGAGGCGTCAAACAAGATTCAGCGTACGACGCGCCGGCTGGTGCAGAAGCTGGGCCGTCAGCCCCGGCTCGAGGAGCTCAGCCAGGCGTTGCACCAAAGCCCAGCGAAAATCCAGGAAACGGTGCAACCGTTTCAGGAGCCGGTGTCGCTGGACAATCCGGTGGGCGATGGCGACACGCAACTGGGCGATCTGATCGCGGACGGTGAGGCGCTGTTACCGGACTCGTATACGAACCGGATCGAGCAGGTTCGCGAGATTGACCGGATCCTGTCGACGCTGACGCCGCGCGAGCAGACGGTTATGAGGATGCGGTTCGGCATTGGGCAGGATGAGCCGTTCACGCTCGAGCAGGTCGGGCAGCAGCTGTCGGTGACGCGCGAGCGGATCCGGCAGATCGAGGCCAAGGCGCTCAAGAAACTGAAAGCGCCGGAGATCCGGGACATGTTTGCCGCAATCAAGTAAGCGGCGGACCGGAAGCGAACTGGAGAGGGCGGGGCGAAAGCCCCGCCCTTTTCGTTTGGGGTTGCAAAGCTCTTCCGACGGCCCGTTGATTATGCGACAATGCCGCGTCGAAAGGCAGACATATGCGGCCCAGTCAATCCATCAGGCTGCTGCTGTTTCTGGCGCTGACGGTTATCCCGACAGCGGGGGGGCACGCTCAGAACGGCACGCAGCCGGCCAAGCCGAAGGACATGACCGTCCCCGCCGTGGTCACGGCGGTGCGTCACTCCGTCGTCACCATTCTCACGCGCGGCGTGCCGCTCAATGCCGCGCCGCACAGCTCCCCGACCGGTTCCGGGTCCGGATTCATCATCGACAGCAAGGGCTACATTCTCACGAACAATCATCTGGTCGAGGGCGTGAAAAGCCTGGTCGTCGGTCTCTCGACCGGACGGCTCACGCCGGGCCGCGTGGTGGCGCGCGATTTTCTGCTCGATCTGGCAGTCGTGAAGATTTCCGCTCCGGATCTCGTCGCCGCGCCGCTGGGCGAGTCGTCATCCCTGCAAATCGGCGAGCAGGTCGTGGCCATCGGCAATCCCTTCGCGCTCAAGGGTGGCTCGACGGTGACGGTCGGTGTGGTGAGCGCCATGGACCGCTCCATCCTCGCGCCCAACAACGAAACGCTCTACGACCTGATCCAGACTGACGCGGCGATCAACCCTGGCAACAGCGGCGGGCCACTGGTGGACCTGTCCGGCCGCGTCGTCGGCATCAACACAGCGGTGGCACCGTCGGCGCAGTCCATCAGCTACGCGATCTCCATCGATGCCGCCTACCCGTACATTCAATCGATGTTGCTGCGGGGCATGGTGCTGCGGCCCGAACTGGGATTTGTTCCGATCACCGTGACGCCCAGCGTCGTGGCCAGTTTCAATCTGGACATCGACCGCGGCGTGCTCGCTGCTCAGCTCGATCCGTCCAAGCTCATCAGCAGGCTTGGCATACAGAGCGGCAACGTGATCACCGCCGTGGACAACCTCGAGATCTACAACATGGGGGACTTTTGGCACGCCTATCTCCGTCAGGGAGATAACAATCCCGCGCAGTTAACGGTGTTTGGGAAAAAAGGCTCCTTCACGATCGCGCTGCCGCGACAGCCGTCCCAGCCGGAGACACGATGAAGGTCCTGGAACGGCACACTGTCGGGGCTGCCGCGCTGGTTCGATACGATCGCCTCGACTATGACAAGGCCCGGGCATTGCAGAAGCGATTCGTGGACGAGCGGTGCAAGGGACAGCGTTCCGATACGCTGCTCCTACTCGAACACGGGCCGGTTTTTACCGTCGGCCGATCGGGCCGCGAGGAACACTGGGGTGGTGAGGCCGCCCTGCGTGCAACCGGCGTTCCCGTTCACCATGTCGAGCGTGGCGGCTCGATCACCTACCACGGCCCCGGTCAACTCGTCGCCTATCCCATTCTGAAGCTGACTAACTTCTGTGCCGGTCCCAAGGCCTATGTGCGCAAGCTCGAGGAGGTGCTCATCGGCACCCTGGCAACGTGGGGGATCGAAGGAAACCGTCTGGACAAGTTTCCCGGAGTCTGGGTCAGTCACAACGCACCGGCCAAGATCGCTGCCGTGGGCGTGCGGATCGAGCGCGGCATTACCATGCACGGGATTGCGCTCAATGTTGCGATGGATCTGGCCCCATTCGAACGGATTATTCCCTGCGGCATTGCCGGCTGCCGTGTGACATCGATGGAGAAAGTTATCGGACATCCGCTCGACATCGCTGCCGTGCACACACGCTTTGTGGATGAATTCGCTCGTGTCTTCGGAGTGAGCTGGACGGAGGGTACCTGATGGCACGATCGCCCGTTCACGAGATGGACAATCACACCTTCCGTCTAGCGGTCGCTCAGTTTGATCAGGCGGCGGAATTGATGGGCCTGGATCCCAATCTCCGGCAGCGGCTCAAGATGCCGGAGCAATCGCTGGTCGTCAGCGTACCAGTGCAGATGGACGACGGTCGTGTTGAGGTCTATACCGGCTATCGTGTCATTCACGATTCGTCGCGCGGACCATCGAAGGGCGGCATCCGGTTCCATCCGGACGTGAATCTGGGCGAAGTGGCGGCTCTGTCCATGTGGATGACGTGGAAGTGCGCACTCGCGGGCCTTCCCTACGGCGGCGCCAAGGGTGGCGTGCGGGTGAATCCCAAAAAGCTTTCGCGCGCAGAACTTCAGCGGCTTTCGCGCCGCTACGCAGCGGCAATCCTGCCTTTCATCGGACCGGACAAGGATGTGCCGGCCCCGGACGTCGGCACCGATGCGCAGATTATGGCCTGGATCATGGACACCTACAGCATTCAGGTGGGCTATGCTTCGCCCGGTGTCGTCACCGGCAAGCCGCTTTCCATAGGGGGCAGTCTGGGTCGCGAGGAGGCTACCGGCCGCGGCGTCGTCTATGTGACGTTAGAGGCGATGAAACAGTTGAAGCTCACGGCGTCAAAATCTACGGTCGCCATTCAGGGATTCGGCAATGTCGGCTCGCACACGGCGCGCATCATGCACGAGACGGGCGCCAAGGTGGTGGCGGTGAGCGACGTCAATGGCGGACTGTACAATGCGAAGGGACTAAACGTGCCCACACTGCTGACCCATTACAAACAGGGCCAGTCGCTGCGCGACCTCAAAATGGGCGACTGGGTCACCAACGACGAGCTGCTGCAACTTGAGTGTACGGTGCTGGTGCCCGCTGCGCTCTCCGAGCAGATCACGAAGAAGAATGCCCCCAAGGTGCGCTGCAAAATTCTCGTGGAGGGCGCCAACGGTCCGACAACGCTGGACGCTGATGAGATCCTGATCGACAGAGGCGTTTTCATCATTCCGGACATCCTGGCCAATTCAGGTGGCGTGATCGTGTCCTACTTCGAATGGGTGCAGGACGTGCAGCGGTTTTTTTGGAAGGAATCGGACATCCAGGAGCGGCTGCAGGAGATTATCACGGCCGCATTTCATCGCACGCTGGACTTTTCCAGGCAGAAGAAATCCACGATGCGCATGGCGGCACTGATGAGCGGCATCGATCAGGTGGCGCAGGCGCATCTTGCCCGCGGGCTGTATCCGTGAAAAGTAAAGCGTAAGGTTCCAGGAGTGAGGCCAGGAGTCCGGGAGAGAAAATTCTTCATGCTGCACCGTTCATGCCGCACCAGTCCTTAATAGTTCATGCTGACACTTGCTGGGCCTCTTCTCATCAGTTTGCTGTGGCTGGCGCACGGAGTGCTGTTGGTCGCGGCGCCGGGCTGGTGGCGCGAGCGGCTCGTGCGGGCCATGGCCGATCCCTTCACGCGGTTTCTGATTTTGCAGGGCACAGGACTGTCCGGCGTCTTTCTACTGCTGGCATCTGCTGAGCCGCCGCGCGACTGGTTTTGGGTGACCATCGGGGCCATCGTGACGCTCAAGGGGCTCGTCCTGCTGGGTCTGCGCGAAACGACCCGCAACCGAGTGATGCAGTGGTGGCAGGCCTGGCCGGACTGGTCGCTGCGGGTGTCCGGTTTCCTAGTCGTAACCCTAGCCATGCTGCTGGCTGTTCATGGATGGAGTCGGGGGTGACAGTGGAATTGCGCACGGTCTGGGACCGGCATCGGGCGGCTGCCTGGCCGAAATTTTCCAGCCCGGATGAAGGCGTGCTAATGACGCTCGACACCGTCATCAGCGGGTGCGCAACCTATTACTTGGACGAACAAATGTTGGACGGCCAACGCGTGGCGATGCTGGAGCAGTGCTTGGCTGATTTGGACGGGGTTCTCTCCGGCGTGCCGGAGGAAGCCGGCGAGTATTTTATGCGCCTGCGCATCCTCGCCGACCTCCTGCTCAGCGCTACTCGGCGCTCCTGACCGAACATGTCTCGGGGCGCTTTCGCGACGATAGACTTCATGGCCCCCCGCAGACCAGGCAGTTCTCTCTTCTCCGGCTGGGGCTCCTTGAAGTGAGCAGCGCCTGATCCGTCGTCTGCGCGCCAATGCAATCGGCGTGTCCTTGCAACGGCATTAGGCGTCCGATAGAATGCGAATGTATTTTTTTATCATATTGGGGGGGGCATGACGATTAGACACAGACTGTTCACGCTTGTTGGATTGGGCATGGCTGCCCTGTTGAGCACGACGGGGCTGCTCTGGGCCGAACCATACGAGTTGAGCAGGAACGACGTGATGGATCCCAAGAGCATCAAGAGCACGGACGTGACGCTCTTCGGCATCAAGCTGGGCGACACGGAAGCCAAAGCCTACGATCTGCTGCTCAACGAGAAGATTGCCGGCGTGAAGCCCGAACAGGAGGGCACGTTTCTGCTACTCCTGGACGCGCGCAAGCCGACGGGGCCCATGGCCGGCGTCCGCTTGATGGACGGCAAGGTCGACCTGATCTTCATCAGCAACCGTTTTGCCTACAAGGTGCGCGGAATTTTCCGGAACGTCCTCAACAGCGAAAGTCCTGAGGACATCCGCAAGTTGCTGGGCAGGGAAGATTGCGGCGACGAGAATGTGATGGGTGCGGCGATGAACTACGCCAAACAGGGCGTGCTCATCAATTACTTGGGCAAGGACGTCAACATCGAATTCACGCCGCCCGGCGGCTGCTGAGCGGCAGCCAGGTTCTCCGCCCAATAAATTTCCCGCCCTCCGCAGCACGCCGGAAGGATTTCTGCTCCATCAGTTCCGCACACAATGCGATCGTGCTGGCTAGTTGACAGACTGCAAGCCCTGGCGGAGTAGCGTGGACGCAGTGTCCCACCGGCGGTTGGCGTGGAGCAGCACGAGTAGCACTTCCTTCCCGTTCTGCGAGGCTTTGAGGACAACACACCGTCCGGCCTTCGATGTGAATCCGGTCTTAATGCCCTCGATCCCAGGCATGCGCCCCAGCAGCCGGTTGGTGCTGCGCAGCGGGTAGGAACGGTTGGCGTTAAGGGGAAAGATCATGTCGAATTCGCGGCGGACGAGCTGGCGGAACGTGGGATCCTGCATGGCAGCTTCGCTGAGCGTGGCCAGATCCGCGGCTGTCGTGTAGTGAGTTGGCCCGTCGAACCCGCAGGCATTCTCGAAGTGTGTGTCCAATAGACCCAGACGCCTGGCCTTTTTGTTCATCATCGCCGCAAACATCTCTTCCGACCCCCCGACATGCTCGGCGGCCGCAAGGCAGGCGTCGTTGGCCGAGGTAATCAACATCGCCTTCAGGAGATCCTCGAGTCGGAATGTATACCCAGGACGGAGACGCAGGTGAGTTTTTCTGGCGGATGCCGCCTTCCGGCTCACCGTGACGACATCGTTCAGCTGGCCGTACTCCAGAATGACGAGGGCCGACATGATTTTCGTGAGGCTGGCCGGTGCCACGCGCCGGTTCGCGCCGACTTCGTATAAAGTGCGGCCCGTGGACAAATCTTTCAACAGGATGCTCTGGGCCTTTGTTCGCTGATGTCGAAAGACGGAGAGAGACCGGATATCGTCGGGGTCGTTACCGACGGCTGCAAAGCTAGCCCCAGGTCCGTGGGTGGCTAGCGCCACCGGTGTCCAGGCGAACGCGCCGATCAGGCCGCTCGCCGCGACCAGGGCCATCCGTACAATCGTGAAGCGTATCGAGGGTGGGACGGTCATGCGGCGTGGAAGACTCTCACAGCGAGATGGGCTCGCGGATTTTCGCGCCGCGCCAGCCATTGTCGATCACTTTGTGGAAAAAGCGGAGCAGGTCGGCGAGATCCAGCCAGAACCCGCAGTTCAGACAGCGCGCATAGAGCCGCCGGCTCAGTAGCGTATAGTGCCGCTCAACCATCATATGTCCGTTGCATTTCAGGCACTTCATGGGGCGCTCGTTTCATCATCTGAGCCCATCTAACCGACTGAAAACGCTAGCGTAGTTGCGGTTGTACTAGGAGCGATCAGTTCTGTCAAGTGACCGGCACACGAATCATCCTCTCTCGATTAAGAATGGGCTGGCGCGGTAACCTTCAGTCCGCGATGAAGAAAAATGGAGATGCTGCCGGCCCCATTGTTGACGACCGCCAGGCCGGGCTCCCCCAGCACTTCCTTCTTGAGCATGAGCGGTGTGATGGCGAAGGGGCCCGAAGCGACGCGGTAATTGCGGGGTGGGTAGTGGAACGTACCGTCGCCACGTCCAAACAGAATCGAAAGGTTGCCTGACTGGATGTTGACGATGGCGACGTCCGTAGCCCCATCGCCATCGAAATCGCCGGCCGTGCCGCCGACCGGCCCGGCATCCGCACCGGATTCCTTGCCGTCCTGAAACGTCCCATTCCCGCTTCCCAGAAAGACGACAAAGCTGTCGCGCTCCCCGTTGATGACAAGCAGGTCGGTCTTCCGGTCGCGGTTGAAGTCGGCGAAGGATACCCCCAGCGGGCTCTTGCCGGTCTTGTAATCCACAGGATCACGGAAACTGCCATCGCCGTTGCCGGTCCAGACGGTGACGGCATTGCTCATCGGCCCGCCGTTCGTGACGAGCAGGTCGAGCCGTCCATCGTGGTCGAGATCGGCGACGGCAATGGAAGTCGGTGTGTCACCGTATTCGTACCGGGGGCCCGGCGTGAAGGTGCCGTCGCCGGCCCCCAGAAAGATGGCGATCTTGTCGTTGCGCAACGCCACGGCTAGATCGGGCTTCCGGTCCCCGTTCAGATCGCCGGCCGCAATCGACACTGGCGTCCGCTGGACCGGGTAGCGGTGCCCCTCAGCAAACCGCCCGTTCAGCAATCCAAGAAAAAGGACCACCTGGTCGCTGCCGGCGCAGGCCACGGCGATGTCTGTCTGCCCGTCCCCATTGTAGTCATACAGGGCGAGGGCCCGCGGTTCCACGCTGACCAGCAGCCGCTGTTGTTCCTTGAAGCTGCCGTCCCCGTTGCCGAACAGGATGGACAGGGAATCGTCGCCGATATTGGTCGTGATGAGATCGGTCACCCCGTCACGATTAAAGTCGGCCGTTGTGACCGAGGTGGGGTTCTTCCCAACCGGATAGGTGGCAAACAGATAGAAGGGATCGGGCGGCGTGAAGGGCTCGCGCTCAGGGCAGCCGGTCATGGCCGGGATCCCGGCCAGCAGGAGCAGGCCCAGCAGGAGTGCCCTCCGGGATGCCGGCCGGTAGTGCGTGGGCGGGCGATGTGTCACGGAATCCGGCTCCTTGTCCAGCGCGGCTGCGGAGCCGAGCGGACCCAGTATAGCGGGGGCCTGAGGAGGTCCGCAATGGTTGCCTCCGCCTTTCGGGAAGGCATTTCCCTCTGGCAGAATAAGGAATGACTAGGCTACAATGGCCACCGTTGAGCAGATAGGGTGGCGCGGATATCCATCACGTTCAAGAGGTAGAGGGGATCATGGCGGAGAAAGTGAAAGTTCCATTGACCATGTATGGCATCGCGGAAGTCCTCAAGTGGTGCATCGACCGGAACAAGGGACGGGTGCCTGGCGTGGATACCGACGGTTTCAAGAAAATGCAGGCCCTGCTGGCGGAGCGTCCGCAGGGCGGCGACTATTTCCTGCTGGATCAGTTCTGGAAGAAGTCGGTGACGCTGGAATTGACGCCGGAGGAAGTTGCGACGATCGACCGCTGCCTCTACGATATCCCTAACTTCGACAACGAGCCGTTACCGCAGATCAGACATAAGTTTTGGCCCGGCCAGGTCGCCACCCACTGACCGAACGCTGACAAAGTTCACCAGCTGCGTTCTCGCATCCCGTCCATAGCCCCGCCCGCCCCACCAAGTCGGCATCGCGGGCGGACGCAGCGCTCCGTGTTCGTCACGCCGTGCGCCCTCCGACGCCCCCTCGCTCTAAACAGTTTGCCGCGGTTGTCTGCTCGCTGCGGTCTTGCCAGGAAACAGCACGCCTCTCCGCGTGTGCGGGGGCAGTTGTGCGATTAACTTTTTGAGCATCCGGGCGGGAACGTCTGAACACTGCGTCTATAGCGAGCCGTCGCCCTTGAGATAACGACGGAAACGGTCCATGAGGTCCGCCCCGAGGGTCCCGCCCTCAGGCTTGTGAGCGTCGGGATCCTTGAAGTGTTGACGGATTTCCTTGAGGCGCTTGTCTGCCTGCTCGTTCCCCTTCAACCGCTTCGTCTTTTCCAGCGCCGTGTCGAAGGCATCGAAAGTCAGCTGATTGTAGCCGAACGAACGGATCCGCTTGACGGCCTTCATCATGGCTTCGTTGCGGAACGTCGTTAAGTGGTCCGAATCGATTTCTTTCAGGCCCAGCTTGCGCGCCCGCCGTTCGGCAGCCTTGCGGATGCCGCTTCGGACGAAATCCGGCGAGGTCTGCAGGCGTTTCCAGGCCTCGTCGCTCCATGCCATCCGTTCCTGAGGCGCATCCCACAGGTGCGCGAGCGCCGCCTCGTCAATTTTCGTGAGGCCTTTTTCGCGGGCGAGGTCCTCGGTGTCACGGCGGAGCATCTGGGAGACGAAATCCATCGCGATCGGCGGGGATTGCCCAATCTTGTCGTGCAGCCGTGCCTGTGCACCGTCGGTCCACTCCATTGGCGGACGGGCTGCTTCCTGCACGTCCCCCAGTGCCTCAACCTTTTCGAAGAGCTCAATGTTGACTTCCATATGTCCGCCTTCGCGGGCCAGCTCCTCGGCGATCTGGCGGATCATACCGCGCATGAATTCCGGCACCGCCTCAAGGCGTTCGCGTGCGGCGGCTGTCCACGGCAGGCGCCCCGCGGCCATGTCTGCGGCCGCGGCAGCCATTCCGGCTGAGCCACCCATGCCGCCCATCATCTGGCTTTTAAATTGGTCAAGGAGCGGGCCAGTGATCTCGGTGTGGCCCAGCTCGCGCGCCTTTTTCTCGGCGAGCCTCGTCACCATGCCGCGCAGAAACACCGGCGCGCGCTCCATGCGTTGTAGCGCCTCGTCGGTCCAGACAATCGCGGCCCCGGCGGACTTGTCGTGTGAATTGGATGTGCCCACGGTGATACTACTTGTTTAACAGTTCCTTGAGTTCTTTTCCAGCTTTGAAGAACGGCACCTTTTTAGCTGGGACGGCCACGGTCGCCCCGGTTTTTGGGTTGCGGCCCTCCTTCATGCGCCGGCTCCGCAGCCGGAAGCTGCCGAAGCCACGGATCTCTGTCTTGTCGCCACGGTGGAGCGAATCGCGCACACCGTTGAACATGGTGTTGACGACGACCTCGGCCTGACGCTTCGTCAGGAGCGTGACCTGTTCCGACACCTTTTCGATGATCTGCGCTTTGGTCATGGCTGACTCCCTTCTTACGCCCGCTTAGAACGCCATCAGATACTTGAGTTGGATGCCTGGCCGCATGTCGAGTTTTGGCAAGAGACCCTGCACGCTGCTGTCGATGATGTCCCTAATAGAAAACCGCTTTTTCGGGTTGACTACCGCGGGCTCCCCTTCAATGCCGACCATCTCCGCGGCGATGCGGATAGCGTCGTCCAGGTCGCCCAACTCGTCCACCAGTTTGGCGTCCACCGCCTGCCGGCCGGTGAAGATGCGCCCGTCGGCCAGCGGCCGTACGTCCTTAACGCCCAGCGACCGCCCTTCTGCCACAGCCTCGATAAACTGCTCGTGCACGTCGTCCATAACAGATTGGAGAATCCTGCGCTCCTCCGGGTTCATCTTCCGAAACGGCGAGCCGACGTCCTTGTAGCGCCCACTCTTGATGACCACGCCCTCAACGCCGACCTTGTGAAGGAGGCCTTCCAGGTTGACCATTTCCATGATCACGCCAATGCTGCCCGTCAGTGTGCCGGGATTGGCGACGATCCGGTCGGCCGCCGCCGCGATGTAATAGCCGCCCGATGCGGCCACCGTGCCCATGGAGGCCACGACTGTCTTGTTCTGCTTGGTCCGCACCCGCTGGACCGCGTCGTGGATTTCCTGCGACGGGACGACGCCGCCGCCCGGGCTGTCGATCCGCAGGACAATGGCCTTGATCGAGGAGCTGTCCCCAAACCGTTTCAGTTCCGAGACGGTGTCCTTCGAGTCCAGGATCACGCCCTCGACGCGCACCAGTCCGATGCGGTCCTCACCCGGCATGTCCAGGTCCGAGAACAGTGCATTGCCTACGAGCAGTAGCACGAGCCCGCCAAGCGCCCACCAGAGCAGGCGCCGCCCGGGCTTTTTGGCTGGCGGGGTGGTGGTGACGTCATCCGTCATGGTTTACTCCGGCCGCTCAGTTGTCGTCCCGCTCGCGCTTCTTCGTCTTCTTCGCCGCGCGTCCGAGGCTCTGGTCCACCGCGCCCTGCGACGAGTGGTACTCGTCCATCTGCCGGCGGTCCGAATCCATCTGGTGCTCGCGAAGGCTCAGCGCGATTTTGCGCTCCTCGCGGTCCACCTTGATGATCTTTGCCGTGACGTCGTCCTGCGGTTTGAACTTCTCCTCCAGGCGCGCCGGAGGCTGGAGATTGGCCTCGCTGATGTGGATCAGTCCCTCCACGCCGCCTTCCAGTTCGACAAAGGCACCGAAATCGGTCAGGTTCGACACCTTGCCGGTGACGCTGTCGCCGACCTTATAGCGCTCGGGTATGTCCACATCCCACGGATCGCGGGAGAGTTGCTTGTAGCCCAGCGACAGGCGCTCCTTCTCCTTGTCGATCCGCAGCACGACCGCTTCGACAGGCTGCCCCTTCTTGAACAGCTCCGACGAATGCTTGACGTGCTTCGTCCACGACATGTCGGAAATGTGGATCAGGCCGTCGATACCCTCGTCTAGGCCCACGAAGGCGCCGAAATCGGTGAGGCTCTTCACCTTGCCCTGGATGCGCGTACCCACCGGGTACTTCGATTCCACCATGTCCCAGGGATTCGGGGCGGTCTGTTTCATGCCGAGAGAGATTTTGCGGTTGCCCGGGTCAATGTTGAGCACGGCCGCCTCGACCTGGTCGCCGACGGAGACCAGGCGCGACGGATGCCGCACTTCATGCGACCAGGACATCTCGGAGACGTGCACGAGGCCCTCGACACCCGGCTCCAGCTCGATGAAGGCGCCGTAATCGGTCAGGCTCACGACCTTGCCCTTGACACGCGCGCCGATCGGGTACTTGGCGGCGACGCCGGTCCAGGGATCCGCACCCTTTTGCTTCTGGCCGAGTGAAATGCGGCCGGTCTCCCGGTCATATTTTAGGACGATGACCTCGACACGGTCGCCGACCATGAACATTTCCGACGGATGGCCCACGCGGCCCCACGACATGTCGGTGATGTGCAGGAGGCCGTCAATGCCCCCCAAGTCGATGAAGGCGCCGTATTCCGTGATGTTCTTCACCATGCCCTGCACGAGCTGACCTTCCTTGAGGTTGGCCAGCGTGGTCTGGCGGCGCTTGTCGCGCGATTCCTCCAGCAGCACGCGGCGCGAGACGACCACGTTGCCGCGGCGTTGGTTGATCTTGATAATCTTGAGCGGGAAACTCTTGCCGACAAGGCCGTCGAGGTCGCGCACGGGATGCAGGTCGATCTGCGAGCCCGGCAGGAACGCTTTCACGCCGATGTCCACCATCATGCCGCCCTTGATGCGGGAGAGGATCTTGCCGTCCACGACGCGTTCCTCGTTGTGGGCCTTCTCCAGGTCCTCCCAGACCTTCATCTTGTCAGCTTTTTCCTTGGAGAGGATCAGGTTGCCGTCGGCGTCCTCCCGCTCCTCGATGTAGACTGTCAGGCGGTCGCTCACCTTCAGGCCCTGCAGTTCCTCGCTGTTGAACTGCTCGGCGGGGATGATCCCCTCGGACTTGTAGCCGATGTCCACAACGACGCGGCCGTGTCCGATCGCCACGATCCGGCCCTCGATAATCGTCCCCTCCTCAAAATTTCGGAAGGTTTCCTCGTAGAGCGCGGCAAGCGCGTTCCGATCCATCTGGTCTCCCGTGTGCTTAGCTGCGGTGCTCATAGTGCTAATACCAACCTTTCGCGAACGTCCGGCTTCCGCCGGGTGCTGATGATAAATGTCCGCCCGTCTCACTCAGCATTGCGAGAGGGGGCGGGTGCCCGGTATTCCGGGCGTTCGGCCGGCGGGGGGACCTGCCCCAGCTCGGCAATACGGGCCATGACGGTCCGGCCCACGTGCTGATAGAACTCTTTCCCCTCCAGTTTCGTGACAGCGTCCGAAAAATCAATCGGTGCCCCGAATGTAATTCCAACCGGCTTGAACGCCAGCCGCCGCGCGCCGATCGGCAACACGTCCCGCGTGCCCGACAAATACGCGGGGACCACCGGGCAGCCGGTTTCCGCCACGATCATCCCGAGGCCAGGCCGGCCCGGCCTCAACTGTCCGTCCGGAGTGCGTGTGCCCTCGGGGTAGATCACGACGACCTTGCCTTTGCGGATCAGGCGGATCGCCGTGCCGAATCCGTTCCGGTCCAGCCGGTCCAGCCGAATCGGAATCCATCCCAGCCAGCGCAGGATCGGCCGCAGGACGGGCAGGAACAAATCCTGCCGGCCTAGATACCACATGCGCCGCCGGAGGCCGATTCCCGTGAAGGGAATGTCGACGTAGCTCGCATGGTTTGCCGCGATCAATACGCCGCCACCTGGGACAAGCTCACGCCCCGTGGCCCGATAACAAAAACACAGCCGCCCCAGCGTGCTGACCACAAGCCACAGGATGCCGTAGGCGACATTGCTCACAGCTTCGTGGCGATCGTCGCGAGCATCCGTGCCAGCACCTGTTCGACCGTCAGCGACGAGGAGTCGATTTGCTCCGCGTCTGCCGCAGGTGCCAGCGGGGCCAGGGCGCGCGACCGGTCGCGCTGATCCCGCGCCTCGATCTCCTGCTGGGTCTGCGCCAGTCCCGCTGCGTTGCCCGCCCCCGTCAAATCCTGCTGCCGGCGTGCCGCACGGGTACTGACGTCGGCGTCGAGAAAAAATTTCGCCTCGGCCCCGGGGAACACCCGCGTGCCGAGATCGCGGCCTTCCGCCACCACGCCACCGCGCTCCGCCACCCGTTGCTGAACCGGCAGCAGCCACTCGCGCACGGTCGGGAGCGCCGACACCTTTGAGGCCAGCGTGCTGATGTCCGGCGTTCGGATTTCGGCCGTGATGTCTGTGCCGTTCACCGTCACGCGCACCCCGTCGCGGTGCTGGTCCATCATGACCTGCGTGGCTGGGAGCAGCGCGGCCACCGCCTGCTCGTTCCCGGGATCCACGCCCGCCGCCCGGACTCTCCAGGCAACCGCCCGGTACAGGGCGCCCGTGTCCAGATACAAATATCCCAGCTTCGTCGCCAGCTGCCGCGCCACCGTGCTCTTGCCCGCTCCCGCGGGGCCGTCAATCGTTACAATCAGTCGCCGCCCCACAGTGCGCGGCGTCGGCGTATCGGTCCGGGGGGCGCTGATTGTCGTCCTCAACGTGTGCCCAACAATGTCGAGAGCACGGAGTCGAATTCAGGGAACGACGTGTCGATGCAGGCCGTGTCCTGAATGGTCGTCTCGCCGTCCGCCACCAGTGCGGCAATGGCCATCGACATGGCCACCCGGTGATCCCCGTAACTGAGGCAGGAGGCGCCCTTCAACCGCCGGGTATTTTTGCCTCGAAGCCCTTGCACAATCAAGCCGTCTTTTGTCTCGGAGATCGCCGCGCCGACCTTTTTGAGTTCCGCTGCCATGGTGGCGATCCGGTCGCTTTCCTTGACCCGCAGCTCGGCCGCCCCGCTGATGACGGTTTCGCCTTCTGCCAATGACGCCGCCACGCACAGGATGGGGAATTCATCAATTGTCTGGGGAATCCGGTCGGGCCCGATCGTGATGCCACGCAGCGCCGACGGTCGTACGCGGAGATCCGCCACCGGCTCACCAGCTTCTTCACGCCGGTTCAGCACATCAATTTTGGCGCCCATCTCAATCAGTACGTCCAGGATACCGGTTCGCGTCGGATTGACACCGACGTTCGTGATCGTGACGTCTGAGCCCTCGACCAACAAAGCCCCCACGATGAAGAAGGCTGCGGCTGACAGATCGCCCGGGACGACCATTGACTTCCCCTGCCAGCCGAGCGAAGGACGGCCCTGAATGGAAACGGACGTTGCGTCTTCTTGCATCGGAATGCCGAAGTGGCGAAACATTCGCTCTGTATGGTCGCGCGAGGCACGTGGCTCGCGCACGCGTGTGATCCCTTCGGCGTAGAGGCCAGCCAACAACAGCGAGGACTTGATCTGCGCGCTTGCCACTGGCGATTGATAGTCAAGGCCGCGCAGACGGCTGCCCGTGATCGCCAGTGGAGCCAATTCACCGCCCTTGCGGCCAGCAAGGGTTGCGCCCATCTCGCGTAGCGGTTTGACCACGCGACCCATCGGCCGCCGGCGAATGGAATCGTCGCCTGTCAAAATTGTGAAAAAGTCCTGGCCCGCGAGTACACCGGCCAGCAGGCGGATACCCGTGCCAGAATTACCGCAATCAATAGGCTGCGCCGGCTCAGTTAGACCCCAGAGGCCCTTGCCGCACACGCGCAGTTGGTCGGGACGCTCGTCGATCTGGATACCCATCGTTTGGAAGGCGCGCATCGTGTTCAGACAATCTTCGCCGCGACAGTACGCCGCAATCGTGCTCTCGCCCTCAGCCAGCGAGCTCAGGATGATGGCGCGATGCGTGATGGACTTGTCGCCGGGGACGGTGATCGTACCCTTCAACGGTCCGCGCGGTGTGATGGTGAGAGACGCCATGTGGGGCTATCAGGAGTTGAGTTTTTCGCGGACCTGCTTAGCCCGCTCCAGTTCGCGTTCGATGCCGGCTCCATCCCCGGCCTTGATCAATCGTTTGAAGTTCTGCAATTGCTGCTCGAACAACTCGATCTGCTCGACAATGTTCTCGCGGTTCCAGACGAAGATGTCGCGCCACATTTCGGGCGAGCTGGCCGCGATCCGCGTCGTGTCTCGCAACCCTCCGCCCGAATGGGCCTTCAGATCGAGAGCGGGCGTCGTTTTCTGTACTTCAATCAGCGCGTTGATGAGTGCAAAGGCCGCCACGTGCGGCAAATGGCTGACGGCACCAAGCACTTTGTCGTGCACCAAGGCCGCCATCGTAATGACGGTGGAGCCCGCGGCTTCCCACATGGCGCGGATCGTCTGCAAGGCCTGCGCGTCCGTCTGCGTTGTCGGCGTCACGATGCAGCGCGCGCCCTTGAACAGGGTCGGCGAGCCGGCGGCGACGCCGGTTTTTTCCTTGCCGGCGATTGGATGCGCGCCGACGAAGCGGACGTTCGTCGGTAGTAACCGCTCGCACAGTTCCACCAGCGTGCCCTTGACGCTGCCGACGTCGCTGACGATGCAGCCAGGTTTGAGCGAGGCGCCCCATTCCTTGAGATGTCGCTCGTAGGTATCGACGGGCGTGGCAAGAATGACGAGGTCGGCGTCGCGTACGCCCGCTGTCGCGTCAGAGACATAGCGGTCGATGGCACCCAGCTCGACGGCGGTCTTGAGATTTTCCACCCGCCGGCCCACGCCGACGATCGTGCCTGCGAGGCCGTCCTGTTTAAGGATCATCCCCAGCGAGCCGCCGATGAGGCCGACGCCGATGATGGCCACCTGATTGAAATACACGGGCGCGTTCGGCCGGGGAGCCGTGACGGAGGCGGAGTTGCCGAGCAACTGGGACATAGAGCTCAGACTTCCCGTCCGACCGCCTCAGCAATTTTCTTGATGTCCTGCATCAGGTCCCTGAACTTGCTGGGCTTGATGGACTCCTCGCCGTCGCACAGCGCGCATTCCGGATTCGAGTGTACCTCGATCAGCAGGCCGTCGGCGCCTGCGGCGATCGACGCCTTGGACATGGGGGCGACGAGGTTCCACTTGCCGGTGGCGTGGCTTGGGTCCACGATAACCGGCAGGTGTGACAATTCCTTCAACGTCGGGATGGCCGAGAGGTCAAGTGTGTTGCGGTACTGTGTCTCGAAGGTGCGGATGCCGCGCTCGCAGAGCATGACGTTCCGGTTGCCGCGGGACATGATGTACTCTGCGGACAGCAAAAACTCCTTGATTGTTGCGGAGAGACCGCGCTTGAGTAACACGGGCTTGTCGTAGGCGCCGACTTCCTTAAGCAACTCGAAGTTCTGCATGTTGCGCGCGCCGATCTGGATGATGTCGGCCTTCTCGAGAAACAGCTCGATGTCGCGCGTGTCCAGAATTTCGCTGATCACCGGGAGGCCGGTCTTCTTCCGTGCTTCAATCAGATAGTCGAGCCCTTCGCGACCCAGGCCCTGGAAGGAATAGGGCGAGGAGCGGGGCTTGTAGGCGCCGCCGCGCAGGATGCTCGCCCCCCCGGACTTCACTTCCTGGGCGATGCCGACCGTCAGTTCCAGCCGCTCTACCGCGCAGGGGCCAGCCATGATCGCCAGCTTCTTGCCGCCGATCTTGACGCCGCCGATGTCTATGACCGTGTTCTCCTTGCGGAACTCACGGCTGACCAGCTTCCACGGTGCCAAAATAGGCAGGACGCTCTCCACGCCCGGCAGAGCGATAAGCGGCTGATTTTGGAGAATCCGGTCGTCGCCGATGACGCCGATGATTGTCCGCTCCTGCCCGTGCGAGACGTGGGATTTCAGCCCCAGTTCTTGGAGGCGTTCCATAATGTGCTCGATTTCCGTTTCCGTGACCTCGGGTTTCAACACGATAATCATGGCAGCTTGACCCTTCCTTTCATTGCCGACCGAGAACTGCTTGCAGTGCCTGCAGGAATTGTCGGTTTTCTTCCGGCAGTCCAATGGTGACGCGTATCCACGACCCGTGAATGTGACGGACGATGACGCCCTCGCGCAGCAGCGCCTCGAAGACCGCGCGGCCGTCGCGGTTGACGTCAAAACAGAGAAAGTTCGCCTCGCTGGGGTACGGCTGGAAGCCGTGCGCCGCAAGCCCCTCCCGCACGAAGGCCATTTCCGCGTGGTTGAGTGCACGGCTCTTCGCCACGTGCTCCTCGTCCCCAAGCGCTGCCAGCGCCGCGCGTTGCGCGAGACTGTTGGCGTTAAACGGCGGCCGCACGCGGTTGAGGTAGTTTGCAATCTCCGTCGTCGTGAGGCCGTAGCCGATCCGCAGGCCCGCCAGGCCGTAAATTTTTGAGAACGTCCGCAGCACGATCGCGTTCCGCTTCCGCTTCACGTAGCCGAGGGTATCCGGAAATCGCGGATCGCAGGCGTAGTCGACATACGCTTCGTCAAAGACCACGATCACATGGTCCGGCACCTTCGCCATGAGCGTTTCGACATCAGTCGCGTTCACCATTGTGCCCGTCGGATTGTTGGGGTTGCAGACGAACAGCAGTTTCGTGCGAGGCGTGACAGCCTTCGCCATAGCGGCCAAATTGTGGCGGCCGTCCTGCAACGGTACAATGACGGCCTTGCCATGCGCGGCGGTCACCTCCATTTGATAAATGACGAAGGTGTTGTCGGCGAGTACGGCTTCGTCCCCGGGCGCGAGAAAGGCGCGCGCCAGCATGCCGATGATTTCGTCGGAGCCGTTGCCAAGGAGCACCTGGTCAAGCGCCACCTTCCAGCGGTCGGCAAGGGCCGTTCGTAGCTTGAAGGCGCCGCCGTCCGGATAGCGGTGCAGCGTCGCAGACGACTCGGCGAGCACGGCCAGCGCCTTGGGCGAGGGCCCGAGCGGGTTCTCGTTCGAGGCTAGCTTGACGATCTTCGAGAGTCCCAGCTCGCGCTGCAGTTCGTCGATCGGCTTGCCCGGTACGTAGGGCGAGAGCGACTCAATATCGGGATGAACTTTGATTGTCATCAACGTGTTACTTGCATCTTGTTTTGCACTTCACGCACAACGCGTCACGTTTCTCAACTGTGGGCGGGGTACGATCCAAGAATTTTCATGAACAGGCATCGGCTCTTGATTTCATCGAGCGCTTTTTTGACTCGCTCCTCCTCCGCGTGGCCTTCGACATCCACGAAGAAGATGTATTCCCAGGCCTTGCGCCGAGACGGCCGCGATTCGATCTTTGTCATGTTGAGTCCGTGTGAGGCAAACGGGCGCAGCAAATCGTAGAGCGCGCCGACCTTGTCTTTGACCGACAGCATCACCGACGTCTTATCCTTACCCGTACGCTCAGGAGCTGTCTTCGACAGGATCAGGAAGCGGGTGAAGTTGTTGATGTTATCCTCGATCCGCGCCTTGACCACCGTCAGACCGTAGAGCTGTCCGGCCAGTTCCGACGCAATGGCGGCGGAGGACGCCTCCGTTTTGCACAACTCGGCCGCGCGCGCCGTGCTCGTTACTTCCGAAACTGGCACGTTCGGCAGATTCGTCTCCAGCCAGTTCCGGCACTGGGCGATAGCGTGCGGATGCGAGTAGATCTTCTTGATCCCCTCCATGCGCCCTGTCTTTGAGAGCAGGTAGTGGGACACCTCCTGCAGCACCTCGCCGTAGATGCTGAGGTTCGAGTCGAAAAACATGTCGAGTGTGTGGTTGACCACGCCCTCCGTCGAATTTTCGATCGGCACGACGCCGAAATGCGCTCGCCCGCGCTCGACCTCGTCGAACACGTCCTTAATACTGGCCACCGCGAGGTATTCCGCTGAGGTACCGAACTTCTGGATGCAGGCCAGATGCGTGAACGTGGCCGGCGGCCCCAGATAGGCGACCTTCTGCGGCCCCTCCAGCGACAGCGAGGCGGACATGATCTCGCGGTAGACGAACCGGATCGCTTCGTTGGGGAAGGAGCCGTGGTTCTGCCGCGTCAACCGGGCAATGATTTCCGCTTCGCGGGCCGGCGTGTGGAGATTGGCCTCGGAATCGGCTTTCCGCTTCAGCTTGCCGATCTCGATGACGTGTTGCGAGCGTTCGTTCAGCAGGCGCAGGATGTCGTCGTCGATCCGGTCAATTTTTATCCGGTGCGCCTGAAGTTCCTGGGGGGGACCCGTCCGGTCTTTCATGACCACATGGGGCTGGCAAACTCACACCAGCACCCGTCCTTTCTAAAGATTTCACAGGGCCGATGATACAAGAAGGCGTGCAAGCTTTGCAAGGAATATCAAGGAGATGAACGTGATCCGGTGGGGTCTATTCACAGGTCAAAAATGACCCTGGGAAGTGCGACAGCTTTATCAGGGTAGGAGGTCTTTTTTCTTCCCAAAGTGCAAATAGGCCAGTCGGGTAGCCTGTCGGCCGCGGGCGGTCCGCTCCAGATAGCCGGATTGGATGAGATAAGGTTCGTAGACGTCCTCTAGCGTCGTCTTCTCTTCGTTGACGGCAGCCGCCAGGGACTCTACCCCGACTGGTCCGCCATTGAACTTGTCGATGACGGTGGACAGGATTTTGCGATCCATGTCGTCAAATCCTGCGGCATCCACGCCCAGCCAGTCCAGCGCGTCCTTGGCCACCTGTTTCGAAATCCTGCCCGTCGCCTTGACCTGAGCAAAGTCCCGTGCGCGTTTGATCAGCCGGTTGGCAATGCGGGGCGTGCCCCGCGCGCGACCGGCGATTTCACGGGCGCCCGCTGCCTCGACGGGAATGCCCAGCAAACCCGCGGAGCGCGTAACGATCGTGGTCAGATCATCCGGGGAATAGAAATCCAGCCGGTGAACAAGCCCGAACCGCTCCCGCAGCGGCGAGGTCAGCGAGCCGGCACGGGTTGTGGCGCCAACAAGCGTGAAGCGCGGCAAATCCAGTTTGATCGTGCGGGTGGACGGCCCCTGCCCAACGACGAGGTCTAGCTGGAAATCCTCCATCGCGGGATAGAGCGCCTCCTCCACTGAGGCCGGGAGCCGGTGAATTTCATCGATGAACAGGACGTCATGCTCTTGCAGATTGGTCAGGATTGCGGCGAGGTCGCCCGCATGGGCCAGGACCAATCCCGATGTGGAGCGAATGGCCACGCCCATTTCATGGGCGATGACGTGCGCGATGGTGGTCTTGCCGAGTCCCGGCGGGCCGTAGAAGATGGCGTGGTCGAGGGCCTCGCGCCGCTGTTTTGCCGCCTCGATGCAGATGCGCAGCGATTCCTTCATCTTCGCCTGGCCGATGTACTCGGGCAGGGTCTGCGGGCGCAACGACGCCTCAATGCTGCGCTCGTCGTCGGTCGACTCGTTCGTCAGGAGGCGATCTTCCGGTTCGCTCATTCCGAGGCCTTTGGCAGCGGTGGGAGCGTGCCCTGTCCCGGTATCGGGAGGTTGGCCACGCAGTCCGGCGGACACCGCACTCCGCCTTCAATCCCCTTGCGCAGGCCTCCCGTCATGTCTGGGACCTGGCAGTGCGTTCTGAGCCTACCGTTCTTGCTGCCGCAGCGGACAGGCAGAAGTCCCCGGCCGACTGCCCGCAGCCTTCCGCATACTTGCCGCAGATCATGAGCGGGGTCTTGGGCGCCGCTGTGGTTTCTTTTGGAGCCACGACCGCCTCGCGCGGCACGCGCACGCTGGGATTCTCAGGTTGATGGATTCCATGCGCGAACGCCGGTTGCAGGATTGACAGGTAGGGCCCCATGGCCAGCACGCCGCTGGGGATGCCGCTCGACCGGGGCAGGCGGCAGATGACGTCGATCACGCCCCTCCTCACGCCAACTCCTTCAGGACTGCCCGGATCAATTCCTTGAGCGGTATCGGTTCAGATTTTGCGCCGGCCACCCGCTTGATCGCGTCCCGCACGTCCGCCGTCTTGTACCCCAGATTGATCAGGGCCGACAGGGCATCATCTTCAAGCTTACCCAGTGACCCGCCGCCGGCCGGTGCTGACGGGCCGGGCGTGACGCGCAGCCGTTCAATCTTGTCCTTTAATTCTAACACAATCCGTGCGGCGGACTTTTTGCCTATCCCGGGGACGGAGGCGAGTTTGTCCAGATCGCCGGCCTGCGTGGCGGACACTAGATCGGGGACGCTCAATGTCGAGAGCACGCTCAGAGCCAGTTTTGGACCGATGCCGCTGACGCCGGTCAGCAGAAGGAAGGCGTCCTTCTCCGTTGCCGTGACAAAGCCGTAAAGCTGGATGGCGTCCTCGCGCAGGTGCGTGTAAACGCATAGGGAGGCCGAGGCATTGACTTCGGGGAGAGCGAAAAACGTGCTGAGCGGAATGAAGACTTCGTACCCGACACCCTGGACGTCGAGCGTGATGGAAGAGGGGGCCTTGGTAGCCAGCCGGCCGGTGAGCGCGGCAATCATATCGTTCGGTTAACCTGCTGCTGCGGCGACTTTCTCCATGACCTCGTCAGAAATGTCGAAATTGGCGTGCACCTTCTGCACGTCGTCGTGCTCGTCGAGAATTTCCATGAGCTTGAGCATCTGTTCGGCGTTCTTTTCGTCCAGCTTGATCGTGTTCTGTGGGACAAAGGAGATTTCGGCCAACGCCGTCTGGATCGTGGCGTCAGCCAGCGCCTTCTTCACGGCCTCGAAATCGGTCGGCTCGGTGATGACCTCAAAGGCCTTCTCGCCGGACTTCACGTCCTCTGCTCCGGCATCCAGGGCGAGTGACAGGAGCTTGTCCTCGTCGACCTTGCTGCGCTCTACAGTCAGCACGCCTTTTTTATGAAACTGCCAGGCCACGGCGCCGGCTTCTGCCATGTTGCCGGCGTTCTTCGTAAAAAGGCTTCGGATTTCCGCGACTGTGCGGTTGCGATTGTCTGAGGTGATTTCCAGCAGCAGCGCCGTCCCGCCCGGGCCGTATCCTTCCAGCGTAAATTCCTCGTAGGTCACGCCCGGCAGTTCGCCCGTGCCACGCTGGATGGCTTTCTTGAGCGTGTCGCCCGGCATGTTGGCCTCCTTCGCCTTGGCAATGGCCAGCCGTAGGCGCGGGTTGCCGTTGGGGTCGCCGCCGGACCGGGCCGCGATGGTCAGCTCGCGGATGATGCGCGTGAAAATCTTGCCGCGCTTGGCATCCTGCGCGGACTTGTGCCGCTTGATCGTTGCCCAATGACTGTGGCCGCCCATGGAGCGTGCTCGCCTTCCTAAATATGGACACGAAACAGGGAGGCATTCTATCGGTGTTCCCCTGCACAGTCAACGCGGGAAAACCGTTCCGAATGTTTGGTTGCGCAGACGGCGACAAGACTGTTCCAGAGGGCGATGCCGAGCAAGAGGGGCGAGCCGAGCAGCGGGTTTTTGGACGCCGCCCCGTCCATCGCACCTCCTACTCGGAATAGCAGAGCAACTGGAGGCCGATGGCAAGAATCAGCACGGCCCAGAGCAAATCCAGCTTCGATGCCCCGCCCCGCGCCGCCGTTTGTGCCATGCTCATGGAGACAAGCCGACAGGAGCCGGCGAGAACGGCCAGTGTTTGCATCACGGCATGATGCAGCGCGATCTTCTGCGCGGAGGGATGAGCACCATGACTGTGCATGAAGAGTATTGCCCCGCCGATGATGGCGAAGACCGGCAGCGGCAGCCTCCAGGCCGCGTGCACCAGCCGGCCCGCGCGCCGCAGCGCTTCGACGATGCCCACGGCGCACAGCAGGATGCCGTACGTCTTGTGCTGGATGATCTCGTGGTCGTGGCCGAAGAAGCTCTCCGCGAAGCTCATTGAGCCGATCGGCCAGGCTCCGTGGTCGCTCCAAATCAGGAGGAAGGCGCCTGCGCCGAACAGGGCCGCTGGCGCGAGAAACCGCGACCAGGCCAGCCAGCGGGCCAAGAGCGCTTCCCGCAATTCGATGAGACCGATGAGAATGACAGCGATGCCGGCAAGGTGATGATTGCGTTCGGAATACGCAATCCCTTCTGGTGAGCCTTCCCAATGAGGTCCTTTGGCAGTGGTTCCGCCCGGGTTATTTTCGTGCTCGTGTATGGTTTCCTGGCCGCTTCCAGGGGACGATTCACCGAGCTGGGCCAGGACCACGTTGGCAAAACACGCGACAGTAAGCGCCAGGGATAAGAAAAAGGCCCATCCGAATGACCGGATGAGCCTCAGTTTTGCCTCGAGCCTCGAGGTGTGAGCCGCACGCCAGCGCGTCACATGAATTTCATGAACTTGTCTTTGGCCTCGTCCATCACCTGCGCGGTGACAGAGGCTAGGCCGCGTTCCTTGGCGATGCGCTCGATCTCGCGGCGCGCCATCGGGCGGATGAAATCCGGGATGTTTTCCAGCCGCTGCTCCGCGTCCTGCGTCCAGGCGATGCCATTTGAATCGTTCTTGGAATCGTCCATCACTTGCAGCGTGATATTCGCGTAGCCGTGCTTGCGCGCGTAAGCCTCTACGCTGGCCTTGACCATCGGCTGCACGAAGGCGGGCAGCTTTTCGAGCTTGTCCCTGGCATCCGCGCTCCACGTGAAGGAGGACGCCGCGCCGGCTTTCATGTCCGAGCCGGTCAGGCCCATCTGCGCGACCATGGCCGAGAAAGGGCAGCCGCCGCTTTTGGTTTCCCCGCTCGCCGAGGCAGGGGCGCCGGCCGAAGCTTTAGTAGAGGCGGGCTGTCCGGCCTGAATCTTTTCGTTTAAATAGGCCGCCATTTGCCCCGAGCCCGCCTGCGCTTCGTCTTTCAGAGTGCCGCGAGTCATTTCGAAGGGCTGCGCCGCCACGCTGCGTCCGCCAAGCTGCACGCCCAACGAGCTGACCATCTGAGTTTCACCCGGGTTGGTCACCATCGAAAACTTGGCGTTGCAGGACGGGCAGACAAAGAACACGCCCAGCGAGCCTTCTGCGGGCTTTTCGACCTTCTGGAAGGTCATATACGTTTCACAATTCAGACAAACGAACTTCATGGCGGCTCCTTTATATACCCCTAGAGCTTTTGAGCCAAGACCTTTTTGAGGTCCACAATCTGGATGATCCGTCCGGCCACGTCCAGGTATTTTTTGATCGTGGGATAGGTCGGATCGAGTAACGGCTCCCCCTTGTCGAAGGTTTTGGCAAAGGTCCGATCGAAGGGAATGCGCCCGAGCAGCGGGACATTCAAGGCATCGCACAGGGCCTGCGTATCGCCCTCAAAGAGGGCAGACTCGACGCCGCAGGCGGGGCAGCGGTATTCGCTCATGTTCTCGACCATGCCGAGGACCTTGATGCCCATGTCACGCGCGTAGGACACGGATTTCTGGACGACGTCGGAGGCCACTTCTGAGGGCGTGGTCACGACGATCGCACCGTCGAGATCGGGAATGTAGCCCGCGATCACTGGCGGCTTGTCGGCCGCGGCCCCGGGCGGCAGGTCGACCAGAAGATAGTCCAGCTCGCCCCATTTCACGTCGGCCAAGAATTCGCGGATCACGTTCATTTCCATCAGGCCTAGCCAGACGGGGCTGACATCCATTGGGCCCTTCCACCGCACCGGCGAGGCGTCACCGAGGAAGAAATCCATCGAGGCAACTTTCATGTTCAACGGACCGACCGGCGGCGTGGCGCCGTCGGGAGTGATTGTCAGTGACTGACCGTGCATCCCCAGCATGCGCGGGACGCAGGGGCCGTTCAGGTCCACATCCAGTACGCCGACCTTGTGTCCGAGCCGGGCCAGCGCGAGTGCGAGGTTGATCGTCGTCATACTCTTGCCGACGCCGCCCTTGCCGCTCATTACGACGAGCTTGTGCCTGATCCCAGCCATGCGGGCCTGGACCTGTTTCATCTGCTCGGTGATCTGCTGGACGACTTTCGCGTCGTCGCTGTACTGGAGATTGCCGAGGATTGTCCTGAGATCTTTATCAGCCATATAACATTGTCGCAGGCCAAAGGAGCGAGTCTAGAGGCACGAGATAGCTGCTCGCTTCACTCCCTTTCGCCACATCCTCTTTAGTAAATACCGTAGCACAGGGTTTTTGGACCAGTCAAACCAACTTAGATGGAGTACTGAAAAGTCGGGCGGACCCCCACGGCCAGAGCGAGCACGCCGCGTTTCTTCAGTTCCTCGATGATCTGCCGCGCAGCGGCGTCAAAGTCTTTCGGCCCTGCGAACGTCAGGTCGGTGTTGGCCGGAGCCTCCTCCTCCGCTTTGCTTAGGTGTGCGGCCAACACCGGCGCTGGATTAACCAGTGTTCGAATGGACGGCAGGGCCTGCCGATAGGCCGCGCCGAAGGGATTGGTCGTTGAGACGACGATAAGCCCCGTATCGATGAGCAGCCGGGCCACTTCGCCGTAGCGGCGGGCCATTTCCTTTGCGTCGGACTCCAGTAGGTCGGCGTCGAGGCCGCGGCGCAGGTTTTCGCCGTCCAAGAGATACGCATGCCGCCCTTCTGCGACCAGCAACGATTCCAGCTTGCGCGCCAGAAATGACTTGCCCGTGTGCTCGCCGCCGGTGAGCAGCACCAGCGCTGCCCGGTGTCCATAATATTGCGCGCGGGCTTCCGCGTTAACCTCGCCCTTGACCCAGGCAAAATCGCGCTTGCGCGCTTCGTCGCGCAAAAATTCCTGTTCATCGCGGACCGATTCGGTGATGATGCCGCCGCCAGCGATGTCGTACTCGTCCACGACGACGAATCGGCCGGTAATTTCCGCGGTCGAGGACAGGTCGAAGGCCATCGGTGCCTTCGTGCGGAACGTGACCTCAGCCACCTGATTGCGACCGACCGTAGTCCCACCTTGTTGAAGCGCCAGATCGGAGGCATCCACGATCCGGTGGATGATGGCCACTTCGCAAGCCACTTCCTGGGTGGCCAGCCGGAGCGTATATTTACGCCCCTGTTCAAGCGGCCTGCGTCCCAGCCAGAACAGGTTTGCGCGAAATGCGGTGGAGACCAGCGGGATCGCCATTGCGTGCGAGGCGATCTCGCCACGCTCGATGAAAATCTGCTCGTCTAGCGTGATGCCGACAGATTGCCCGGCTATGGCCTCGGTCGGCGGCGGCTCGATGTTGAAGGCTTCAATCGTCCGGATGTTGACCGTTTTATTCGACGGCGAGAAGACCAGTCGGTCGCCGACCTTGAGCTTGCCTGACGCGATCCGGCCCGCGACGATCCGGCGCGCGTCGAATTTATAGACGTCCTGCACCGGGAAACGCAGCGCCTGCTCCGGTCGCGCGGTTTCCTTCGTGAAGAGCCCCAGCGCATCTAGCACTGTTGGTCCCTGATACCAGGGCATTTGCTTGCTGCGCGCGGCGATGTTTTCGCCAAACTTGGCGCTCACGGGAATGACCTGCGCGGGGGTGACTTTGAACTGGCCGAGAAACTCCCGATATTCCTTTTCGATGCCGGCGAAGACGTCCTGCCGGTAGCCGGCGAGGTCCATCTTGTTGACAGCGACGGCCACCTGCTTCACGCCCAGCATGGAGAGCAAATAGCCGTGCTTCTTGGACTGCTCCTTCACGCCCTCGAGCGCGTCGATCAATAAAAGTGCGGCCTCGGCACGGGCCGCGCCCGAGACCATGTTCTTGAGGAACTCCTTGTGGCCCGGCGCATCGATAATGATGTACTGCCGGTTGTTCCAGATGAAGAAGGTCCGTGCCGTGTCGATCGTGATCCCCTGCTCTTGTTCCTCAAGAAAGGCGTCGAACAGGAAGGCATATTCGAATTCCTTGCCCTGCTGGCGGCAGATGGCCTGGACCTTTTCGATCTTCCCTTCCGGCAGCGACCCTGTGTCGGCATAGAGCCGGCCCAGCAGAGTGGACTTGCCGTGGTCCACGTGGCCGACGATGACGATGTTCATCGTCTCGTTGGGTTTGGTGATGGTTTCCGCTTGCGTCTTGGTCGTCATGGCTTACATGTACCCGTCTTTTCTTAATAGCTCCATGCCGCGGCCCTCGTCCTGGGCGCGGCCCGCCCGCTCGGCCACGTTCGTATGGCGCAGCTCCTCGATGATGTCGTCCACCGTTTTGGCCGTCGACCTGATCGGTAAGGTGCAAGGCGCGCAGCCGAGGCTGCGATAGCGCGTGCCGTCGCCCTTGTCGAGATAGAGATCGATGAAAGGAATGTTTTCGAGCTTGATGTATTCCCAAATGTTGATCTCGGTCCAGTCCAACAGCGGATGGATACGGATGTGCGTCCCCGGCGGGAACGTCGTCTTGTATTGATCCCACAATTCGGGCGGCTGGTCGCGAAAATCCCAGTCGCCGTGCTTGTCGCGCGGGGAAAAATACCGCTCCTTGGCGCGCGTGCCCTCCTCGTCGGCCCGCACGCCCAGGATGATCCCCGTGTAGCCCTTCTCCGCGATGAGATTTTTGAGGCCCATTGTTTTGAGGGCCGTGCAGCATTCGACCCGCCCCAGCGTATGATTCATGCCCTTGGCGAGTGCTTCCTTGTTCTGGCCGACGACGAGATTGAGGCGCCATTCGCGGGCCAGCCGGTCGCGATACTCGATCATCGCGGGAATCTTGTAGCTTGTATCCACGTGCAGTAGCGGGAAGGGCACCTGGCCAAAGAAGGCCTTGCGCGCAAGCCACAGGAGCACCGTCGAGTCCTTGCCCATGGACCAGAGCATGCCGAGGTTGTCGAAGTTCTTGTAGGCTTCGCGGAAAATATAGACGCTTTGATCTTCCAGCTGCCGTAAATGCTTCATTTGACCGCTACTCCCGTTGCCAACTCCGACAGTTTCTTTGCTGCCGCGCCAGACTCGAGTGTCTGCTGTGCCAGTTTGGCGCCGGCCTGGACGGTCGCGCTTTTGCCGGCCACGTAGAGCAGCAGCGCCGCGTTCATAACGATCCAGTCGCGCTGTCCTCCAGCCAATTGATAGGCCAGAATTTTCCGCAGCAATTCAGCTTCCCTGTGAGCTTGCCCAGGCGGGAAGCCCGCCATCGGCTGGTGGGTACCCATCGCCAGGCCCGCGTCTTTCGGCTGCAGCGACATCGGCGTGATCCGCTCCCCGCGCAGTTCCAGCGCCTTCGTGACCGACGCGAGTGACAGCTCCGGGGCACCCTCCACGCCGCGGAGGATCAGCGCCTGCTTTGTGCCGAGCATCGCGAGGGCTTCCGCCGTCTTTTCGAAATAGGGTGGATGCGTGAGACCGATGATCTGGGCCGGTGCGCGGGCGGGGTTCAGCATCCGGGCCACGGGATGGAACAGGTTACGAACGCCCAACTCCAGCCGCAGATCGAGAAAGCGCGCGACCGGCGGGTGGTAGAGCGCCATATCGAGATAGGCAAACCCTTTCGTTGCCAGTTCATCTGCCGCCTGCTTCGGTGCCAATTCAGTCGCGATCCCGAGCTGCGCCAGCACGCTGGCCGGACCGGGCCGGTTTGGAATGATGTCGTGACCGTGCATGAGAACCGCGGCTCCGCTGGCTGCCGCGACAACAGCAGATCCAATCGACGCATGAAACGTATCCTGCTTACCCGCATAGACCGGCAGATCCACTAGCGCCAGGCCGGGCGGCACGGGCAGCGGTGCAACATAGGCCTTCGCGGCGGCGGTGAAGGCCGCCATTTCGGTGACCGACTCCATCTTGAAGCGCATCGCAAGCAGAAATGCCCCGACTTGCGCAGGCGTGGCCTGGCCCTCGATCAGCAGGCGCATCGCCTGCTTGGCCTCGTCCCACGTGAGATCCTTCGAGGCCTTCTGCCCCACGCCGATTTTCGCAATAAACTCTTGCATGCCCATGGCCAACTCGTCCGTACGCTGTTGTAGAGATTACTTGTGCAGCCCGCACTCGGTCTTGGCGAAGTTTTTCCAGCGACCCGAACGGGGATCTTCGCCCGGCATCACCGGTGCGGTGCAGTGGGTGCAGCCGATGCTGGGATAGTTTCGGTCGTGCAGTTCGTTGTACGGCACGTCGTACACTTTGATATAGCCCCACACGTCTTCGGCTTTCCATTTTGCCAGCGGATTAAATTTCACCAGATTGAACTTCTGGTCCCATTCGACCAAGCCCGCACCCGCGCGTGCGGGGGCCTGGTCGCGCCGGATACCCGTGATCCAGGCCGCATAGCCCTTCAATACGCGCGTCAGCGGTTCAATTTTCCGCAATTGGCAGCACTGGTCCGGTGTGCGCGACCAGAGCGCGTCGCCGTACTGCGCCGCCTGCTGCTCGGGCGTCAGGAGCGATTGCATCTGGATGATTTGCTCGGGCTTCAGCCCGTACCTGGCGATCACGCGGTCCTTCACGTCGTGCGTTTCCTTGAACAGAAAATCCGTGTCCAGATAGAAGAGCTTCGTTCGTGGGGCGATCTTCTGGATCATGTCCACAAGCACAACGTCCTCCACGCCAAAGCTGCAGGCCAGGAGGATGTTCGAGCCATACTGCTTAAGTGCATAGGCCAGCACGTCTTGCGGCTGTTTCGACTCGAACGAGTCGCTCAGTGCCTTGAGCGCCTCGTTTGTTGGCCGTATCTTTTGTTGAATCGGGCCCGTCATGTTTCAGCCGTCCACCTTCTCCACCAGCACCTTGAAGTGCACCTTCTCCGCTTGTAGCGGTTCTTCCAGAAGAATTTTGTGCCCGTCGTTGCGGAGGCTCATCGGCACGTTCTTGATTGGCTCCCCCGCATCCAGCCAGATTTCCAGCTGCTCGCCCGCATCCATCATCTCGAGTTTCAGTTTGGTCTTGACGTAATTCAGCGGGCAGGCGACGCCGCGTAGATCGTACACCGGCGCGCCGGTCGTGGACGGCCCCTCCTGCGTGGCCGCAGGGGCCGGCGCGGGCTTCGGCGCCGCGGCCCCCAGTTCCACTGACTTCAGCTTGAGATCACGGCCAACCTGGTCGATGGCTGTCTTGCAGACCTGCACGAAGCCGCGTGCAAACTCCACCTTGGCCTGGGCAAATTGCTGCGTCGTATCTTTTGGCCCGAGGTTGCCGAATTCCCTGGACAGATTTCGGTGCGACGCCGGCACCACGCCCTTGGCCGCGATGCGCTGCTCGAACTCGCTGAATGTCTCCGCATCCGTGGAGGGATCGAGGCCTTCGGTGACCAACATCGCCTTGGCCGCCGCCAGCACCGCACGGTAGGATTTGTTTACGGAGACCGAGTACTGGTGCTTCTCGACGAGTAGCTTGCCCTGATAGAGCTCCTGCTCCGCCTCGAGAATCCGGTCGCCCATCATTTCCAACGCGCCGCCGGCGCATTCGCCCGGACCGAGGTCCTCGGTAATAAACGGCGCGTCGCCTTCCCAGTCGTAATAGAAAGTCGGGTCCTCCTCGAAGGTTGGCGCGATCGTGTAGGAGATCAATTCCTCTTTAAGTGCTGCCTTGCCGACACGATCGATGAAGGCCGGCAGACTCTCGTTTGTCTTGCGGTCACGCCGATAGACCTCGACGAGATGGCCGATCGCCTCCGGCACGCGTCGCGCTGGTAACTTGACCGTCATCTGGCCGATCTTTGCCTCGCCGTCCACCCGCCCACCCAGGTGCAGTTCATAGTAGGGCGCCACATGCTCGCCCATCCGCTTGCCCACGCCGTGCAGGCCGATCGTGGCGATGTGATGCTGCGCGCAGGAATTGTGGCAGCCGCTGATCTTCACGCTCACGTCTTTCAAGTCTGCAGGCACGCGGCCGGGCGGAAAGACCTCGGCCATGGCACGCGCCATGCCCTTGGATGACGTGATGCCCAGACCGCAGGTATCAGTGCCCGGGCAGGCGATGATGTCCTCGACCAGTTCGGCGCCGGGATCGGCCAGCGCGACGGCGGCGAGATCGTCGTAGAGTGCCCGCACCGCCGTTTCTGGTACCCAGCGGACGATCAGATTCTGGTTGATCGTGGTCCTAAGATTTCCGTTGGAGTAGCGCTCGGCCATATCCGCGACGGCCAGCATCTGCTGCGATGTCACGTCGCCCATCTGGAGCTTGATCACGACCGCCGCATAGCCCGCCTGTTTCTGCGGCACAACGTTCGTCCGCGTCCACATCTGAAACGGCGTCTCCTGCTTGATGGCCGTCTGCCCGTTCCCCGCGTTGCCGCCGCCGTTGGACTTCACCGACGCCGGCATGATGAGCGGCACCGGGTCGTCCTGGTGCGTTAGCAGGTTGATCGACGCGTGGTCGGGTCGCGCGTACCCCATGGATGCGTAGGCCTCCTCCCACCGCCGCGCGAATTCCTTGAAGCCCAGCTTCTCGATGATGAACTTCATGCGCGCCTTGTTGCGATTCTTGCGGTTACCGAGCGTGTCGAAGACCTTGATAACGGCTTCGATAGTCGGGATCAGCTCGTTCATCGGCACGAACTGGCGCAGCACCTGTGCAATGCGCGGCGCGGAGCCCAGCCCGCCGCCCACCACCATACGGAAGCCGATCATGCCGTCCTCGCGCTTGGCGGCGAGCAGGCCGATATCGTGGATCGGTGTGAGCGCGCAATCATGGCGGCAGCCGGAGAAGGCAATCTTGAACTTGCGCGGAAGACTCTGATTGAGCGGATTGCGCAAGAGATGTAGCGCCACGGTTTTGGCGTAGGGCGTCACGTCAAAGACCTCGCCCTGGCAGATGCCTGCGAGATGGCAGGCCGTGACGTTGCGCACCGTATTGGCGCAGGCCTCGCGGGTTGTTAGGCCGACTTCGGCCAGGCCGCGCATGATCGTGCCGACGTCCTTGAGCGGAACGAAATGCATCTGGATGTCCTGGCGCGTGGTGACGTGCCCGACGCCGGTAGCGTAGGTCTCGGCCATCTCAGCCATTCGGCGCAACTGGTTAGCCGTAAGTCCGCCGAAGGGGATCTTGACGCGGACCATGTTCACCCCCGGCTGGCGCTGGCCGTAGATGCCGTGCTGGAGGCGGAAGGGCTTGAAGATGTCCACGGACAGGTCGCCCGCGAGCATCTTACGCACTTCCTCTTCAAACACCTCGATCTCCTCACGGATATGCGCGGGGATCGGTGCGGTTTTGACTTCGACCGGATGGGTCGTCTGTGGAGGCGTCATGGTCGTCCCCTTAAATGTGGTACATCAGCGTTTTCTGCTGCTCAAGCTGCCGCTGGCGCTCGGCCAACTCCTTTAGCGTCACGGTGCTGAGCACGCTCAATTGGGCCTGGTACATCCGTTCCCACACGGAACCCAGCAACGCATCGGGTTTCATCTGGCCGCGTAGCCTCGGAGCCGAGGATCTGTTAAAAGGCGGCACCAGTGGCCCGTCGAGTGTTTCGACGATCTCGGCGAGCGAAATCTCTGCCGGTTTTTTTCTTAATGTGTAGCCACCTTGGGCACCGCGCAGACTGTTGACCAACCCGCCCTGCTTCATTGCATTGAGAACCTGCTCGAGAAACCGGAGCGGGATCGCCTGCCGTTTGGCAATGGCCTTGGACTGCACCGGCGCAGAGCCATTCTGGAGCGCCAGATCAAGCGTGGCCAAAATGCCATACATGGCTTTGAGCGACACCCTCATTTCATTTCCTACTATTCCGATGGGAAATAAAACAGAGTACGCTTATACCGTTCTTGAGTCAAAACTGTCAAGTCCGACAAGAAAAACGCCCGCAGCCGGTTTGAAAACAGAGGCATCGGGCGTCTGCGTCAGCGGAGTTGCCCCATAGCCCGCGGACGCCGCGGCTTTGTCACCAACCTGTCAACATGCGGGTGTGCATAACACGCGCGTGTATGACCCGTGCCGCTGTGTGGAAATCCATACAAGCACAGGGCAGGGAAAATATTTTTTTAACACGAAGCCCTCACTGCCCCCAAAATTGACGATTTCTCAGGCACCCTACAACCGATTGTAGCGCGCGCACGCGGCATTTAAGTTGCTTAACCAAATGACGATTGACAACCAGTGCGCCGGTCGAGATAATGCGCACCCTTCATTCGGAAACAACGTTGCCCAGATGCGGTCTGTAGCCTTCAGTGTTCTTCTGCTCAGTAGCGATCCCGCGCTACACGAAAAAATCACACAGACCCTTGGAGGCTTCACGGTTACCGCCGCATGCGACGTGACCGCCATTCCGCGCGCTGCGGTGAAACAGGGATTTGATGCAGTGCTGGTGGAGGCCCGGCAGGGGTCGCTCAAGGACTTTGTTGAGGCTTCGCAGCTCGTGGAGCCAACGCGCACCATGATTGTGATGGGCTCGTCCAGCGTGTTGATCCAATCGGCCGAAGTTCTGCAGGTCATGACGAACGGATGGGGGCGGTTGCCGACACAAGCCCGGCGCGAGGCGGCCTTGGACGATATCATCGAGACCAAATTGAGTGCCTTTGTGAAAACCATGCGTAAGGGCTCCGCACGCGACCTCCATCCGATGCTCATCTCAGCAGTCGAGCGGCCCCTGATCGCGCTGGCACTTCGCGAAACCAACGGCAACCAGATTGAAGCTGCCCATTTATTGGGCATGAACCGTAACACGTTACGGAAGAAAATCATGGAATTCCGGATTCCCGTCAAACGCGGCCGCGCGTCCAAACTCAGTGCTGTTTGATCGGGGGGGGTACCCACCCCGTTTTGGCCTTCTCCAACCACAAACTCGCATTATTTTCCGCGATCTTAGCACGCATGCGTTCTTGACAATTTTCCTGGGGCTGGATTAGCATGGCCACCGACGACAGGCGCGTAGCTCAGGGGTAGAGCGCTACCTTGACACGGTAGAGGTCGACGGTTCAAGACCGTCCGCGCCTACCATCGTACCCAGCTTGCTGGTACCGCCGTCGACTCAACGATTCTTGTTGATTGGGGCAGCGGAGAAACATCGTACGGACCGTGCAGCTATAGCGTCTTGATGCAATAGAACGCTCAAGATTGTGCAGGTTGGGGCATCAAACCGCCTCGGCTGCGGTTCCGATGCCTTTTCTTTTTTTGGGAGTGCCATGGGCGCACAGACCATTCAGATCACATTACCGGACGGAACCCGCAAGGCCGTGCCGGCCGGCACGACCGCAGGTGAGGCCTTGGGCGGCAAGTCGCTCAAGAGGGATATCCTGGCTGCCAAGGTCAATGGCGTGCCGAGGGATTTATCCGCGATGCTCACGGCCGATGCCTCGATTGAGCCGATCACCTTCGACTCGCCGGACGGGAAGGACGTTTACCGCCACACCAGCACCCACATCATGGCCCAGGCCGTCAAGGAGCTGTTCCCCTCCGCGCAGATGACGATTGGCCCGGCGATCGAAGAGGGCTTTTACTACGATTTTGCCTTCGACCGCCCGTTTACGCCGGAGGATCTGACAAAAATAGAGGAGCGCGCAAAAGAGATCATCAAGCGCAACCTGTCGATCGCGCGGCTTGAAATGCCGCGCGCCGAAGCGATCAAGCTCAGCAAGGATCAAGGCGAAAATTACAAGGCTGAAATCATCGAAACCATCATTCCGGACCCCGTAATCTCGCTCTACAAGCAGGGCGATTTCACCGACATCTGCGAAGGGCCACATCTGCCGAGCACGGGCTACGTCGGGGCGTTCAAGCTACTGTCGAGCGCCGGCGCCTACTGGCGCGGCGACGAGCGCAACCCGATGCTGCAACGCATTTACGGCACCTCCTTCCCGACACCGGACGCACTCAAGGCGCATCTGGACAAGCTCGAAGAGATCAAGCGCCGTGATCACCGCAAGCTCGGCAAGGAACTCGATCTCATCACGACCCAGGACGAGATCGGGCCTGGCTTGGTCCTCTGGCATCCGAAGGGCGCACTGGTGCGGCTGCTGATCGAGAATTTCTGGCGGGAGCAGCACCTCAAGGCCGGCTACGAGCTGGTGTATTCGCCGCACGTGGCACGGCTCGATCTCTGGAAGACCAGCGGGCACGTGGACTATTACCGCGACAATATGTTCGCGACCATGAAGGTGGAAAACAGCGAGTACCAGCTCAAGCCGATGAACTGTCCCTTCCACATCATGATCTACAAGTCGCACCTGCGCAGCTACCGAGACCTGCCGATTCGCTACGGTGAACTGGGAACGGTCTATCGCTACGAGCGGACGGGCGTGCTGCACGGCCTGCTGCGCGTGCGCGGCTTCACGCAGGACGATGCGCATCTTTTCTGCCGGCCGGACCAGATCGAATCCGAAGTAAGCCGCGTGCTGGACTTTACGTTCTTTATCCTCCGCACCTTCGGCTTCACGGAATTCGAAGTCTACGTCTCGACAAAGCCGGAGAAAGCTGTTGGCTCAGCTGAGAACTGGGCGCTGGCGACCGCCGCGCTGGAGGCCGCGCTCAAGAGCCGCAGCGTGGCCTACCAGATCGATCCAGGGGAAGGCGTGTTCTACGGTCCCAAAATTGATATTAAGATCAAAGACGTGCTGGGCCGGTCCTGGCAGTGCTCTACCGTGCAGGTGGATTTCAACAATCCGCAGCGCTTCGAGCTGACCTATACCGGCGAAGACGGCAAGGCACACCAGCCGATTATCATCCACCGGGCGCTCATGGGCTCCATCGAGCGGTTCTTCGGCATTCTTGTCGAGCACTATGCGGGGGCCTTCCCGACGTGGCTGGCGCCGGTGCAGGTGATTCTCCTGCCCATCACCGACAAGCAGCAGGCCTACGCTGAGACGGTGGCCTCCCAGTTGCGCACCGCCGGCTTTCGGGTGGAATCCGACTTGCGGAATGAGAAGATTGGGTTCAAAATCCGGGAGGCTGAGAAGGCCAAGATCCCCTTCATGCTGGTCGTGGGCGACCGCGAGATGCAGAGCGGCCAGGTGGCTGTGCGGGGACGGAGTAAGGCGGATTTGGGCAGCATGCCAGTCCCGGCCGTGATCGACTTATTGAAGAAGGACACCGCGCAGGCGGTGTTAAGCACATAATCTGAAACCAGAGGTGGAGTATCGTTAAACTCAGAGTGAATCGGGAGATCCGGATCCCGCAGGTCCGTGTGATCGGGGCTGAGGGGGAGCAGCTGGGCATCATGCCCACACCGGATGCGTTCCGACGGGCCCAGGAATCAGGTTACGATCTGGTGGAGGTGGCGCCGACGTCGCAGCCGCCTGTCTGCCGGATCATGGATTACGGTAAATACAAGTACGAGCTCCAGAAGAAGGAGCATCAGAGCCGGCGGCACCAGAAGTCTACGCAGGTCAAGGAGATCAAGATCCGGCCGCGGACCGACAAGCACGATCTGGAGATCAAGGTCCGCCAGATCAAGAACTTTCTGGCCGACGGCAACAAGGCCAAGGTCACGCTGACCTTTCGCGGGCGCGAGATGGCGAATCAGGAGATGGGCCGGACGTTGATGAGTAATGTGATCGCGGAGCTGGCGACGGTCGGCACCATCGAATATGCGCCACGTATGGAAGGCCGGAGCCTGATCATGGTGGTGGCGCCGAAGAGTTAACCAGGGGAAAGGAAGGTATTCGAGTCATGCCGAAATTGAAGAGTCACAGCGGAGTGAAGAAGCGGTTTCAGAAAACGGGCAGCGGGAAAATCGCTCGGAAAAAGGCCGGCCGGCGGCATCTGCTAACCAGCAAGGCCAGCAACCGGAAGCGGCGCCTGTCGGACAGTGTCATCGTCAGTCCGGCCATGACCCTGTCGATGAAGCGGCTGATGCCGTATAACGGGTAACACTCGGTAGATAGAGAAGGAGAACAGCACCATGCCACGGGTAAAAGGCGGTTCCAAGACCAGACAACGTCGTAAAAAACGGCTCAAACTGGCGAAGGGCCAGTACGGGGCAAAGAGCCGGCTCTTCCGCAGCGCGACCGAATCGGTAGATAAGGGCCAGCAGTATGCCTATGTCGGCCGGCGGAAGCGGAAGCGGAATTTCCGCAGCCTCTGGGTCGCGCGCATCAACGCGGCCGTGCGGGCGCACGGTCTTACCTACAGCCGGTTCATCAGTGCGCTCAAAAAGTCCAAGGTGATGCTCGACCGGAAGGTTTTGTCCGAGATGGCGATCAACGATCCGGCGGGGTTCGACAAGCTCGCCGCAATGGCCAAGGCGGGCGCGGCGTAATTAGGATCGGAGAGTTGAGAGTGGAGCATTCTCCATTCTCAACTCTTTAATTCTCAGCTCTGTTCACGGTTTTTCAGCTAGCGGGTCTACTTCCAGCTCAAAGGCCACGGCGGGCATCCCGCTCTGCCACTGTTCCAGCACTTCAGGATGCAGTTCGCCGATCACTCCAATAGCCCGTCCGCCAGACATGATCCGTCCCGCTCGTCCCTCCAGAAAAGATGGATGTGCGACCGGCTCCAGTGTGTAGGGATAGTCCAGATAGAACAGGAGCAGGTCCAGGCAGGAATGGATCTCTGAAAAGTTTGCGCCGGCGTGCGCGATGAGCCCTCCTAGGGCCATGACCGTGCGCGTGCCCTGTACGTCGGTCGGATCGTAGACGGCGATCTCGCCCACTTCGAAAAGCCGGTGCGGGTAGAAGACGCGTGTTGAGGCTGATTCCACGCGCAGCAGCGACGGCGTGATCCACTGCCGCAGGCAGGAGAAGCTCTGCGACATGGCGTTGTCCACTTCAACCAACTGGCTCCACTGCGTGGTGCCTAGCCGCATGCGGTCGCAGAGTTCCTGGCGCGAAGCCAGGATGTTCGAGATAACCTCCTGAAAGCCGAGCCCGACCATGAGATCGCGAATCCGATCCGAAATCTGCTCCACGCGCGAGAGGCCGCCGACGGTGAATTGCGACGGCATGACCGGCGCAAACTCCCCGTACCCCCGGCTGATCGCCACGTCCTCGACCACATCCACCGCATGCATCACGTCGTTGCGATAGGGCGGCAGCGTCACGGCGACGGCGCCCCGTTCAGGCGTGACGCGATATCCGTAGGCGGCCAGCGCGCGGGCGATGGGCATGGCGCCGAACGATTGCCCCAGTGCCGCCTCGATCGTTTTGACTGGAATCGTATGGCGCTTCGAGAAATCCAGCGGCGTCCGCACTATTTTTCCCATCGGCGTGGCATAGGGATAGGAGACCGCGATTGGTTCAATGGCCGCGCCGCGGTCGGCTAGATTCACAGCCAAAATATTGAGCGTCAGGATCACCATGGGCAGATCAGTGCCCGTCACCTCAACAAAGAGTGCGTCGTCGCCAACCCGCACTTCGCCGATCTCGCGGCTGTTGATCACTGGCGGCAGTGACAGGATCTGCCCTTCTTTATCCCGCAAGAGTGGCACGCGGGCATGCCCGGCAAGGATCGGTCCATATTCGACGCCCTTGGGATGCACCGAGAGAATCTCGGCCAGCGACATCGGTTCGTCGAAGCCAAGCGGCGTGAACTTGGCATCCTGGGGTTTTGCCAGCGTATAGGCGACTGGGAAGACGATGTTCGGCAGTTGGTATACGCCGATCGAAACAGTGCGTCGCTTGCGTCCGAAAATGTCGGCCAGCTTTTCCTGCATCTGGATCAACTGGGCGAGTCCTTCGACGGTCACGCGGTACCCGACGGCCGTGCATGCGGCCACGTAGGGCCGGATCTGGTCGAGCCCAGGAGATACCAGAAGCTGCTTCGTCGGTTTTTTCGACTTGAAGCAGGGATAGGTAGAGCCTTTGCCGGCCAACTTGATCCGGATCTGGCGCGCAATGCCCTCGCAGGACCATAGATCAGGACGATTGCTGTCTTGCAGTTCGATCCGCAGTTCATTCGTGGCGCTATCGTGATCCTTGAGCTCGCCCTTGACGAGCGGCAGCCAGGTCTCGACCTGGGCAGTCGTAACCGGCCCCTGATCGAGGAGCTGCGACAGATCCTTTAAATTGACGGAAATTGTCGGCATGTTAGAACCGTCCTCGCGTCGTGCGGATCATGTCCAGATCGCAGGAGAAGAGATCGCGGATATCGTGGATGCCCAGCGCCACCATCGCCATGCGGTCCAGGCCGAGCCCCCAGGCGATCACCGGCACAGTCACGCCAAGCGGCGTCGTGACTTCCGGCCGGAACAGGCCGGCACCGCCCAACTCCATCCAGCCCAGGCGCGGATGGCGGACGTGCAGCTCGACCGACGGCTCCGTGAACGGAAAGTAGGCCGGTAAAAATTTGATCTCCTTCGCCTGCGCCACCTCGCGCGCGAAGAGTTCAAGCAGACCCAGGAGTGTGCGGAAATTAATGTCCTTGCCAAGGACGATACCCTCAATTTGGAAAAAGTCGGTCGCGTGCGTCGCGTCCACTTGGTCATAGCGGAAGCAGCGCGCGATGGAAAAGTATTTTCCTGGCACGGCCGGGCCAGAGGCCAGCGTACGGGCTGACACCGCGGTGCCCTGACTTCGCAGTACTAGGCGCTTGGCGCGATCTTCGTTGAAGTCGTAGTTCCAGCCGGAGGAGCCGGTATGCCCGCCGTTGCGATGGGCTGCGGCCACGCGGGAGAAGAATGGCTCCGCGATGTCGGAGGCATGCGTCGGCTCCTTGACGAAGTAGACGTCGTGGATGTCCCGCGCTGGATGGAACTGTGGCATGAAGAGCGCATCCATATTCCAGAACTCGGTTTCCACCAGCGAGCCGCGCATCTCCTGGAAGCCCATACTGACTAGCTTCGTTTTGACGCGGTCGAGAAACTCGCGATAGGGATGCCGTTTGCCCGCTGCGATGCGCGGCGCCCGCAAGCTGATCGTGTATTTCCGAAATCGCTTCGTCCGCCAACTACCGTCCTTGAGAAGCTCCGGTGCGAGCTGGGAGACCTCGTCCGCCACGCCCTGCTGCACGAGCGCATCGGCGGCCCCACGTCCATTTTCAGTCAGCGCGAAGGTCCGCTCGACATGGTCATCGATCCGGAATGGCTCATTCGTATTGCCCCGCTTGACGGCGTACTGATTGACCACGCGCTGCATCGGTTCCGGCAAGTTTCGATAATCCTTTGAGGTCCCACAGAGCTGCTTCAACAGTTCGCGCAACGTTTCCGTTGAGGGGCTTGCGCTGCCCGTGGATTCGACAAATCCGCCCGGGACGATACGGATCGCTCCTTCTTTCTTAAGAGTGCCGATGGCGCTGCTGACGGCGGTTGGTTCCAGTTCCTCCTGCGTCTGCAAATCCTGAATGGTGAGGCGCTTGCCGGTCTCGCTGGTCTCTCGCAGGCGAGAGAGAATGCGCTCGATCGGTGCGGAGTTCTCGAAATAGTGTGTACCGGTTTTGGTCAGCGACACGATCGGGGTCGTGGTCTCCGACGCCACCTGGATCAGTGCTTTGGCCAGAAGCCACTCGACGGCCATGCTGAGCTGGGAGGGTTCGAGCCCCGCCACCTGGGCCATCTGCTCTTCCTTCAGCGGGCCGCGGGCGTGGGCTTCGCGGAGCCCTAGAAGGAATTTGATCTCAAGCGGGTGCAGGCTGCCGATGAGAGAGGCGATATCCACGGTCACCGCGTAGCGGCCGCTCGGGCGGATTGCGCCGAAGTGTTTCCGCCCTGCCGCAGGGCCTGGATTGTCGCGCCGTAATCCTTGCTGGAGAAAATCGTGGAACCGGAGACGAGAATGTCTGCGCCAGCCTGTACGATCTTCGCCGCATTCTCCACCTTCACGCCACCGTCGACTTCCAAGACGGCGCGGCTACCGGTGCGGGTGATCATGGCACGGGCCTGTGCAATTTTCTCCAGCGACGCGGGGATAAACGACTGGCCGCCGAAGCCCGGATTGACAGACATGATCAGGAGCAGATCCGCGTCCGGCAGGATTGCCTCGACGGATGACAGCGGGGTAGCCGGATTTAGCGTCACGCCGGCCTTGACCTTGCGTTCCTTGATGGACTGCACCGTCCGGTGCAGATGCGGGCAGGCTTCGACGTGGACGGTCAGATAGTCCGCCCCGGCGTCGGCGAATTCTCTAATATAGCCGTCAGCGTTCGTGATCATCAAATGGACGTCAAGCGGCAGCTTTGTCACTTTTCGAAGCGCTTCGACGATCGGGGGGCCGATCGTCAGGTTCGGGACGAAATGACCGTCCATGACGTCCACGTGCAGCCAGTCCGCGCCGCCGGCTTCAACGCGTGCGACTTCATCGGCCAAACGGGCAAAATCAGCCGAGAGGATGGACGGCGCGATTCGAACGGTCGACATCACGATGCCTTTCGCAACCTGGCCGCAAAGAACAGATCCATGGACTGGTCGTTCGACATGGTGGATAGATCGCCCTGGATGGTCACAAAGGAGGAGCCGGAGGGGGGCAGCCACGGCGCGATGGATTCACGGTGAAAGTCCTGGTGCTCCCGGCAGAACTGGTCAATCACCTGTTCGTTTTCTTCCGGCTCGCTCGAGCACGTACTATAGACGAGGACCCCGCCGGGTCGCAAGAGACGGGAGACTTGATCGAGGGTCTGTCGTTGTATTGCGGGATGCCGCGCCAGCGATGCGGCCTCCTTCCGCCACTTGGCTTCCGGATGGCGCCGCAGCACGCCGAGTCCGCTGCACGGGGCGTCCACAAGAATGCGGTCGAAGTGGCGGTCGCGCGCTGTCGATGAAAATGGTGCGGTCGCATCGGCGCGGATCGGGTGCACGATCGTGATACCCAGCCGACGGCAATTCTCTCCCACGAATTTCAATCGCGCGGCGCTCCGGTCGAGCGCGATGATTTCCCCTTGGTTCTCCATGCGTGCGGCCAGATGCGTCGTTTTACCTCCCGGCGCGGCGCAGGCATCTAGCACTAATTCACCCGGCTGCGGATCGAGCAGCAACGGAATGAGTTGTGCCGCCTCGTCCTCGACATAAAATAGTCCTTCGTGGAACAACGGAATCTCCTCGATGGAGCCGCATTTCTCCAGCACAAGCCCGACCGGACTGACGGCCGTCGACCGTGCCTGATAGCCGAGCTCGGCGAGCCCGGCCTGCAGCACATCGCGCGAGATACGCAGGGTGTTGGCGCGGATCGTTAGAGGCGGAACCGTCGTGGTAGCTTCACACAGCGCCGCCGCGCGCTCCGTTCCGAATCGCGCAATCCATCGTTCCGTCAGCCAGGGTGGGCAGGAATGACGGATCGAGAGCGAAGGGACCGGTCCATCAGCGGGTTCTTCAGGTATATCGGTGCGAATCAAGGCCCGCAACACCGCATTGACGAAACCGGTCCAGTAGCCGGGTGCGGTCCGGCCTGTTTTAACCAGTGAGACGGATTCGTTGACAGCCGCTGAGGGGGGAATTTTGTGTAGACATAATAATTGATACGCGCCTAGGCGGAGCACGGTCCGGATGTGGGCCGGCAGTTTGGCCATCGGTTTGCTCGCCACCTGATCAAGTCGCCAGTCCAGACGGCTTCGGTGGCGTAGTACGCCGTAGATCAGTTCCTGCGCGAGGGCCCGGTCGCGGGCTTCGAGCGGAAACCGGCGAAGCTGCTCGTCAAGCGTTTCATTGGCTGCGGTCTCGTGCTGCTCGACATCGAGCAGCACGCGCTGGGCCAGCGTTCTCGCCGTGGCCCGGCGAGGCGGTTTATTAGAAGGTTGATGTGTCGTCACTCGTTGGTTGCCGGGGCCAGCCCGGCGCCCAGCACGAGACCGGGTGGGATCGGGTGTCCAGCCAGATACTGCGCGGCGGTCATTTTGCGGCTGTTGGCGGGCTGTAATTCTGTGAGTACCAGCAGGTCCTTGCCGGTCGTGACAAGGATTGCATCTTTGGTGGTACTGTGCACGGTCCCGGGTGTTCCGCCCCCGGACTGCTCCATCACCGAGGCTCGCCAAATTGCCCAGCGTTCGTTCTTCGCAAAAGTATAGGCGCCGGGCCAAGGTGTGAGGCCACGGATGCGGTTGACGAGATCAACAGCCGATTGCGTCCAGTCAAGGAGGCCATCCTCCTTTTGGAGCAGCGGGGCCATTGTGGCGCGGCTATGATCCTGGGGCTTAGGCGCTACAGTCCCGTCCAGCAGTCCCGCGATCGTCGTGACCAGCAGCCGTCCGCCCACCTCGGCCAGCCTGGTTGAGAGCGTGCCGGCAGTATCGACCGGCGTGATAGGTAGTGTCTCCTGTAAGAGCATCGCACCCGTGTCCATGCCCTCGTCCATTAGCATGGTCGTGATGCCGGTTTCATGCTCGCCCTTGATGATGGCCCATTGAATGGGGCCTGCGCCTCGGTATTTCGGCAGCAGTGAGCCGTGGACGTTCATGCAGCCTTTCGGTGGCAGGTCGAGCACGACTTTTGGAAGAATGCGCCCGAACGCCGTGACGGCGATCAAGTCTGGTTTCCAAGCAGCCAGTGCCTCCAGAAACGCCGGATCTTTCATCTTCAGTGGTTGCAGGATCGGGACCCCGCGCTCCAGCGCCAATTGCTTAATCGGCGAGGTGGCTAGTTCCTGCCCGCGGCCCTTCGGCCGGTCCGGTTGTGTGACGACCCCAACCACATCGTGAGGCGAGTCCAACAGGGCGTTCAATGAGGGGATGGCAAACTCCGGCGTGCCCATGAACACAATACGCATGGGGCTGTGGTAGCACGCGGTCGGAGGGAAATCAACCGATCAGGGCAGGAGAGGCTGACAGCAAGCAGCGCATAGCTCCGAAATTGTTTCGGTTCTCCGCCATTGTCTATTCACTATTTGCGGGTAGTTGCCTTGACGCAACTCGCGCCGTCTGTGTTAGTATCCGCCTGCGGGGTGGAGCAGTCCGGTAGCTCGTTGGGCTCATAACCCAAAGGTCGAAGGTTCAAATCCTTCCCCCGCAACCAAATTGTTTTGCCTGTATTTCTGCCCCGTTAGCGGTGCGCTTCTGGAGCGCGGCGTAGTTTCCTTGAGGCTCCGCCGGTAGGTTAATAATCTCGCCGGCTCCCACCCGAACATGCAGGCTCAGGCTGCGGAGTCCATCTTTTTCAACCCGCTAGCGTCCGATTTCACCGAGGGGCTGCTCCGTGACCTGCACGTCCCCGCGTGGATTGGACGCCAGTTCGTTGTGGGTTCCAAGCTTCTCCCGGGCCGGAGAGGTCTGGCATTCGGGCGTGGTCACCAACCCCCAGTAGTGATTGTCCCGGCAGATGTTGTTCAGCATCATCGCCTCCGCTTGATGGAATAGCAGCATCCCGCTCAGCATGTTCCGCTCGCAGCAGTTCCGCACAAGATCCGGGTGCGACCCGGGGTCGCGCACCGCGATTCCGAAATGGTGATTGCCGTAGCAGCGGTTCTGCGCCACGTAGGGCTTGGCCCCGCCGAACACGAAAATGCCTGACTCCCGGTTGAAGCAGACGTCGTTGTCCATGAACGAGGGCCGGCAGTTCGGTCCGTAGATCACGACGCCCGACAGGAGGCCCTCCATCGCGCGGCAGTTCGTGATCGTGCAGGTGGAATCCAGGATATTCATGGCAGAGTGCTGGTCGCTGCCGACATAGCGGAAGGTCATGCCGCTGATGCGCCCGCCCGTCACGCGCTGTAAGTACAGCGGCCCGCTGCGCCGAGAGAAAATCTGCACGTGTTCGCGACCCGCACCCACCAGCAAGACCGGCCGTTCGGTAACAAAGACCTTGTCTTCATAGGTGCCGGGGCGGACGAAAATCTGGTCATCGTCCCGCGCGTCTTTGAGCGCGGCGCTGGGCCGCACATAGGCTCCGGGGTCGCTTGCATCCACGATCAGCGTGCGTCCCCCGGCCGGATTGGGCGGCGGCTCGTGCAGCGGTGGTTCAGATACTTCGTGTTTGAGATACGGAAGATCGCTCGGTGCCATTGGACCTAGTCCCCAAGGCCCAGCGCGGTGGCCAGTGTTGGGCACGTATAGGTACCGGGATTCTGCAGTCGCACCAGCGCAATGCCGGCTTCCGTAAAAATCCCGTCGATCAGCTTGTTCCGGTCCTCCTTCTGCGCCGCTGGAACAGCCGGGTCGTCCAGTTCGATGATTTTCTCCGTGGCCAGCGTGCCCGGATGGACGAGCACGAAGTCCACGCGCCGCAGGGCGATCGTGTTGAAAAAAGCCGCGCGGGCGTGAGGGGTCTTGGCCTGCACGTCCACGAGGCACCAGACCGGCACTTGTGCAAAGACCAGATACTGGTCCTGCACGGTTAGGCGTAGCAGATTGTAAAAGACCACCTCATCCTTGGTCAGCAGCGGTTGGGCGTGCAGCGAAACCTGAAATGCGCTCACAATATCCCTCGAATCGATGCCCCCAGCATTATTTCACGGGCGCACAACGTCCATCTTCTATGACCACCGCGCGTTGGACGGACTCTCCGTACTTCGGGCACAGTCAGAGGCGGCGGTCCGATCAAAAGAGCCGCGGGCACTGTCGTCCAAACCGGTGTAGCGGGCATGGATCAGGGCATCCTGCGGCCCGGCACGATGGTGCCGAGAATGACCGGGTGGTTGGCGCCGGTAACGGAGGGCACGTTGGCCGGCTCGCCGCGAAACATTTGATGGGCCAGCACGGCGAAGGCCACAGCTTCAAAGGCCGTGCTGTTCCAGCCAGCAGCCTCGAGTGTGCGCACAGGCACCGGTGAAAAGACCGAGGACAAATTACTCATGAGTGTGCGGTTGCGGACGCCGCCGCCCCCGATCATCACGTCGTCCACCGGACCCGGGAGCCACTTGCGTGCGCTGCCGATCGTAATCGCCGTGAACAGCGCCGCGGTGGCGAGCAGGTCTTCGGGTTTGAGCCGGTGCGCTTTCCGGGCGTCGAGTAGTTGCTCCACAAAGCACACACCAAATTCTTCCCGGCCAGTGGACTTCGGCGGCTTACGCTGGAGAAAGGGATGCGCGAGGAGCTTGGCCAGTAGGCCGATGGCTGCCTTCCCCTTCGCAGCTAGCCGACCGTTTTTGTCCATGGTCTCCTTGCCCTTGGTCAGTCGCTGCATCAGCCCGTCCATCACCATGTTGCCCGGTCCCGTATCGAAGGCCAGCACGCCGTCGATCCCTTTGCCAGCCGGCAGATAGGTGACGTTGCCGATGCCACCGAGATTGACGATGAGGCGAGACCGTTTCTTGTCGCGCAGAAGGACATGATGGACATAGGGCGTCAGCGGGGCGCCCTCGCCGCCCGCCGCCAGGTCTCGCGGACGAAAGTTCGCAATGGTTGTGACGTCGGTACGCTCGGCAATAATCGCCGGCTCTGCGATCTGCAAGGTGGATCGGATGGTGCCGATCCCCGGTTCTCCCACCGGCTGCGGCATATGATGGACGGTCTGGCCATGCGAGCCGATCAGGTCGACCTTGGCCGGCTCGAGCCCTGCTTGCTTGATGACGCGTAGGGCAGCTTTGGCGAACCATTCGCCAAGGACGGCATTTAAGTGGCAGATATCGGCGACGGTGCCCTTGGTGGAAGCCGCGAGGATGCGCTGCTGCAGTTCTGGCGGATAGACGGTGGAGACGAAGGCCAGCAGTTTGACTTTGAGATCATGGCCCGCTCCACGGATGTCCACGAGGGCGGCGTCCACGCCGTCTCCCGAGGTGCCCGACATCAAGCCGACAACGCGCATATGCAAATGACTACGGGGTGATGGTCGCTGGTGTATGGGCAAGGCCGATGGCGGTTCGTTTTATCAGCCAGCGGCTATGAATCATAGGATGACGTTCTCACACCGTACGCGCTACGCTATCCGAACCGTCGGAGGCGGTCAAGTGAGGTTTGACTTTGACGGAAATCGGGTGCTACGGTCCGCGCATGTCTGGCCGGAGCATCCTGTTCATCGCGGCGCTGTGCGGCGCCGTGCTTGCCGGCCCCGCTCTTGCCTCGACACCGCTGACGGTCGTCGTGACGATTCCGGTCCTGAAGGATTTCGTCGAACAGGTCGGCGGCACGCACGTCCGCGTCGTCTCGCTCCTGTCGGGGCAAGAGAACGAGCATACCTATTCGCCTAAGCCGAGCGATCTCCTCGCCGTGCGCAAGGCCTGGGTCTTTGTCGAAGTCGGCATGGGACTGGAGGCCTGGGTTGGTCCGCTAATCCGCAACGCGGGTAACGCGGGTCTGCGCGTGGTCACCACGTCTGAACAGATCCCGCGCCTCGCCGATCACCCTGCTGGATCGGATTCGCACAGTCATGGCGACGGCAACCCGCACATCTGGCTCGATCCAAACAATGCGAAGCTGATGGTGGGGCGGATCACGGAAGCGTTGGCGGCCGTCGATCCGGCACATGCTGGAGAATACAGTGCCAACGCGGCCCGCTATCGCCGGGAAATCAGCCAGCTGGAAACCGAACTGATGGACATGTTGCGGGGGGCGCCCGAACGCCGGATTGTTGTCCACCATCCGGCGTGGCCCTATTTCGCCAGGCGATTCGGCTTTGATATCGCCGGAGAAATCGTCACGCAGTCGGGCGCCGAACCCTCGGCACGCCATCTCCAGGAACTGGCCAGGAAGATCAGGTCCGATCATATCCGCGTAATCGTCTCGGAGCCGCAGCTCAATCAAAAATTGCCGCGTATTTTGGCCCGGGAATCCGGCGCACAGCTGGTGGTGCTGACGGCCATCCCGGGTGGCGTCCCGGGCACTAGCACCTATCTCGATATGCTTCGTTATGATGTGGCGCAATTGGTGCAGGCGCTCCGCATCCCCTGACCACCATGGCCAAATCCATTATCAAATTCGAGCAGGCCACCTTCGGATTTCCAGGCGTGGTGGCGCTGCACGACATTTCGCTGGATATCGCCGAGGGCGAGTTTGTTGGCGTCATCGGTCCGAACGGTTCTGGCAAAACCACGCTCTGCCGTGCCATTTTGGGACTCCTGCCCCCCGTGTCTGGCCATCTGCAAATTTTCGATTGCGCCTGCGAGAAACTGCGGTGCCACCACCGGGCGCGCATTGGGTATCTACCGCAGACGGAATCGCTGGATAGGAACTTCCCCATCACGGTGCTGGAGGCGGTCACGATGGGCCGCTACGGGGCACTGGGGCTGTTTGCTCGGGCTTCAAAAAAAGACCGCGAGATCGCCCTGCGGGCGCTGAAAAACGTCGGCATGCAGGACCGTGCGGGCACGGCGCTGGGACACCTCTCGGGCGGCCAGCAACAGCGGGTGTTTATCGCGCGGGCCCTGGCGCAGCAGCCGCAAGTGCTCCTGCTCGACGAGCCGACCACCGGCATCGACATCACAACACAGTACAGCGTCCTGGATCTGATCCAGCAGCTCCATCGTGACCTGGGGCTGACCGTGCTGCTGGTCACCCACGACATCAATATGATCCGTGAGCGCGTCAACCGGCTCGTGCTGCTGAAAAACAGACTGGCGGCGGCCGGTCCTCCCAAGGAGGTTCTGCGACCGGAAATTCTGCGAGATGTCTACGGCAAGGACCTCGTCATCACGGAAAAGGATCTCGTCACGGTCGCAGACTATCACCACCATCACTAATGCGGCATTGATGCTGGAAATACTCACATACGATTTCATGCAGCGGTCGCTGGTAGCGGCCATCTTGGTTGGTGCGGTTTGCTCCGCGATCGGTGTCTTCGTCGTGCTGCGGGGGCTCGCCTTCGTGGGCGCGGGCACGGCGCACGCCGCCTTCGCTGGCGTGGCGTTGGCCTATCTCATGGGCTGGCCTCCGCTGGCGGTGGCGATCCTCTTCGGGCTGGCGACTGTCTGGATCACGGGCCTGCTGGAAGAGCGGGGACAGATGAAACTCGACGTCTCGATTGGTATTTTCTACACGGCAACAATGGCGCTGGCGATCCTGTTTCTTGGCCTGATGAAAAGCTACAACGCTGAGGTCTATGGCTACCTGTTCGGCAGCGTGCTGTCGGTAACCCCGGATGAATTGCGCGTCATTGCCGCATTGGGAGTTTGTGTCATGGGCATACTGATACTGTTTTCCAAGGAGCTCTACTTTATTGCTTTCAATCAGGAGATGGCTGAAGCGTCCGGCGTGCCGGCACGGAGGATCTTTTATCTGTTGCTCACACTGGTGGCGGTGACGGTGGTGGTGTCACTCAAAACGGTAGGGGCCCTTCTCGTCTACGCGATGGTGTTGATTCCCGCGTCGACAGCCTACCAGCTTACGAACAGTCTTTCACAAATGACGCTGCTCTCGGTCGTCATTGGGATGCTCTGCGCGACCGGCGGCGTGGTGCTCTCGGCGGCATTTGATCTGCCGTCCGGCCCCGCGATCGTCTTATTGGCCACAGCAGTGTTTATCCTCTCCGTGCTGTTCTCGCCTAAGCGCTTCGCGTGCGGGGCCGCCTAGTTCTTCGTCGCCAGGAGGAGATTACTTCGGTGGTTGATGTGTCTGGCGATCCCAAACCATGCCGGTTTGTTCTTTTGAGCTAAAGCCGAGCTTCTCGTAGAAGGTCTGCTTGTCGCGCGTGCAGAGCCAGAATTTTTCCACGCGGGCGAGTTTCGGATGCTGCAGAATCCTTTCCATGATCAGGGTGCCGATGTCCTGGCCTTGGTATTCCGTGTCCACGACGACGTCCCAGATGGAGGCCCGGTAGACATAATCCGTGAGCACGCGTCCGAAACCGATCAGCCGCGGGCCGTCCCACACGGAAATGGCCAGGTCCGAATGCGAGAGCATGGCCATGATGTCATCCGTTTTACGAGTCTCGGCCCAGGGGGCGCAGCGGTAGAGGGCGACGAGATGGGCGGGGGCGAAGTCTGTGCGTTCGGAGAAAGTGAGCATGCTCTTGAGAGCGGCCGCTTCCTTATATTATGGTAATCCCCGCTGATGCAAGACCAAAATCAATGATGAGGGTGAACGACATGACGAAGGTTCGGAATTGTCCGCGCTGCTTCAAGCTGATGTGGATAAATAGCAAGGATATGGAAGTGCTCGATGAGACGACAGTTCGCACGAAATGTCCGCATTGTCACGAGCTCGTGCGTGTGAAGCTGGTGACCCAGGGCGCCAACGCGGCCGGCCCGAAGATGGGCCATTAGTTGCAATGTCCAATTTTCAAGGATGAATGTTGGATTGAACCTCCCGGCAGTGTCTGCCAGTTAACATTCAACATTTGGCATTGAACATTGGTGCGGCTACAGCCCGCGCCCGGCCCCCTCCAGTTCAGGTTTATTGCCCGGTAAAATCTTATGTAGCGCGGCGCGGTAGTCGGCGATCCGTTTCTCATCCGACTGGTTGACCGCGAGTTGCTTGTCGCGCTTCAGCACGTCCAGATGATCGAGCACGGCCAGCAGCGGCTGAACGGCGCTCAGTAACTTGCCTGCCTCGAATGATTCCAGGGATTCGATCAGCGGCTCGTTGAATTTCCGAAAGACGGAACTGCCGCTCTGCGTGCGAAACCGCGCGATGGCCTGTTCGTACGCGTCAATGGCTTCGATCGTTGGCTTGATGCCGCCCGGCACAGCGGCCAACGGCACCCGCTCCGGCAGCTTCGAGGCATATTGCTTGAGCGTGGCGATCAAATTGCCGAGGAGATCGAGTCCTTCTGTCAGTTCCATGTCGTGAGAGATACGCCGCCGGTGGAAACCTGTCAAGACGTGCGCGTGGTCCCGCGGAGCGCCGTGAGGATTGTCTCCATGTCGAGCGGCAGCGGAGAAGTCCATTCCATCTGTTTCCCAGTCACCGGATGTTGGAAACCGAGGGTTTTGGCGTGCAGCATCACGCGCGGGATTTCGAGATGTTCGAGCGCCTTCACCTTGCGGCCGCCGTAGGTCGGGTCGCCGAGCAGCGGATGGCCGATGGAGGTCATGTGCACGCGCAACTGATGCGTGCGGCCGGTTTTGGGAAAGAGATCCACGCGCGCAGCCAGCGTGGCGAACCGCTCGACGACCTTGTATTCCGTGACGGAGGGCTTGGGGCGCGCCGTCCTCTCAGAAAACTTTGTTCGCTCCTTTGTATCGCGTCCGATGGCAAGTTCGATTAGCCCGTGTCCTTTTTTCGGGACGCCCCAGACCAGTGCCTCATACCTGCGCGTGATCGTGTGGTCCTTGAACTGCGCAGCGAGTCCGCGATGGGCCTTGTCCGTTTTGGCGATGACCATGACGCCGGAGGTGTCCTTGTCCAACCGGTGGACCAATCCTGGCCGTTCTTTGCCGCCGACGGTCGAGAGTGAGCCACCTGGTCGCTCGAAGTGGTGCAGCAACGCATTGACCAGCGTGCCGGACCAATGACCAGGGGCCGGATGCACGACGAGCCCGGCCGGTTTGTTCAGGACAACTAGCGATTCGTCTTCGTGAAGGATATCGAGCGGGATCGACTCACCCTTGAGCGTCAGCGGCTCGGCCTTGGGCGTATCCATTGTAATGTGGTCACCCGGTTTGATCTTCTGGCTCGGCTTGACCTTTTCTCCATTGACCTGGATTCGGCCCAATTCGATGAAGCGCTGAATGGCGGAACGCGAGAGGTCCGGCTCACGGTTGGCCAGAAACACGTCGAGCCGCTTCGGTTTTTCGCCAGCGGTGATGAGAAATTCCGTAATCATGTCGCGTGCGGTCGGAGCGAAACGAAGCGGATCAGCGGGCTGCGGCGCGTCCCAGCACGAGAAAGAGATAGCGGTAATGGCTGGCGAAGACGGCCGGCTCGAAGCGGCCGATCAGTTGCGGCAGCAGCTTTCGCTCCAGCGCGCGCGTCATCCAGGGCAGGCAGAGTCGAAACAGGCGCGGGCGCTTTTGCGCGAATTTTGACAGCACCAGTCCGGCCAGCGGCAGATAGAGCCCGCAGAGAATTTCCTGCGCCATCGTCAGTGTGGGCAGGATGTTTTGTGTAATGTCGCGTTCGCTCAGCACGGTCCACCCCTGCGCCTGCGCCTGGGCGCGGAACGCGGCTTCCAAATGGTCGTGCCCACGGCTCGGGGGCGCCGAGTCCTGCGCGAACCAGTCGCCGATGATGATCCGGCCCTGAGGGCTCAGCAGCCGTTCGAACAGTGGGAGCACCTGCTTAAGCGGCATATAGCGGAAACTTTCCGAGAAGACCAGGACATCGTACCCGCCGGCCGCAAGCGACGGGCCAATGTCCTGAAGCCGCCCCTGCTTCACGGTAACGGCGGGATATCGTTTCGCAATATGTTCGGCTTGCACGGACGACGGCGTGATCGCGGTGACGGTGTGACCGCGCACGGTCATCTCGTGAGCCAGGCGGCCCATGCCGGCACCGACATCCAGCACCTGGTGACGGCCGGGCGGCAAGTAGGCGAGAAATTCGTCCGCGAACCGTTCCTGGGCCTGCGCGAAACGCGCCAGCAGACCGACTTCCCGCGCCTGCTCCGTCGGCCAGAAGCCGAAATGCAGATACCCCGACTTGAGCACGTTGTCGTACATCAGGTGCATGGGGTCGAGTGCGGCGTGATGCTTAGCGAGGTCGTGTAGGTATTGCGGAAATTCCGTTGGCTGCATGGGGCTCCGGAAGGTGTTTAAAACGCTGTTACTCTACAGGAACGGACGGAGGGAACAAAGCGATTTGTGACCGGTCAGTGGCGGGCGGCGCTGCGCGCGCGTTCGGCGAGTTTCTGGCGGAGACGGGCTTTTTCGAGACTGATCTGGGCGTCTTTGACGTCGGACGGCAGGCCGCCGGTCTTCAGGCGCTGCTCGGCGTCGGCGACTTTCTGCGCCGCGCGCTCCACGTTGATATCCTCAGCCTTCTCGGCGACCTCGGCGAGGATCGTGACCTTCGTTTGATTCACCTCAGCATAGCCCCACAGGACGGACATGTAGTGCCAGACGTTATCCATCTTGTATTGCAGCTCGCCGATCTTGAGCGAGGTCAGAAATGGCGCATGTCCCGGGAGGACGCCAAATTCGCCGTCCACGCCAGGCGCAATGACCTCGTCCACCTGTTTGCTGAGCAGCAGGTGCTCGGGGGTCACGACTTCTAACAGAATCTTGCCAGCCATCTTTTCTCGTGAAATGTTAAACGTGAGACGCTCTCGCGGTGACGTCGTCACCGGTTAGGTTGCACGTCTAACGTTTGACGCCAAGCTTTTCCGCCTTCTGGATGACTTCCTCGATCGAGCCCACCATGTAGAAGGCCTGCTCGGGCAGATCGTCATACTTGCCCTCAAGGATGTCCTTGAAGCTGCGGACCGTGTCCTTGAGCTTCACGTACTTGCCCGGCGAGCCGGTGAAGGCCTCAGCGACATGGAACGGCTGCGAGAGGAAGCGCTGAATCTTCCGCGCGCGCGCCACGACGCGCTTGTCGTCTTCCGACAGTTCATCCATCCCAAGAATCGCGATAATGTCTTGTAGGTCCTTGTAGCGCTGGAGCACGGACTGCACGCCGCGCGCGACCTTGTAATGTTCTTCGCCCACGACCTGCGGATCGAGAATGCGCGATGTGGAGTCCAGTGGGTCCACGGCCGGATAAATCCCCAACTCGGCGAGTTGGCGCGAGAGTACGGTCGTTGCGTCCAAGTGCGCGAAAGCCGTGGCCGGCGCCGGATCGGTCAGGTCATCGGCGGGCACATAAATGGCTTGCACCGACGTGATCGAGCCGCGCTTGGTGGAGGTGATGCGCTCCTGTAAGGCGCCCATCTCGGTGCCGAGGTTCGGCTGGTAGCCGACCGCCGAGGGCATGCGGCCCAGCAACGCCGACACTTCCGAGCCCGCCTGCGTGAATCGGAAGATGTTGTCCACGAATAGCAATACGTCCTGGTTCTCCTCGTCGCGAAAATATTCTGCGACCGCGAGGCCTGTGAGCGCCACGCGAAGACGCGCGCCCGGCGGCTCGTTCATCTGCCCGTAGACGAGCGCGGCCTTAGATTTGGTGAAGTCCTTGGGATCGATAACCTTCGAGTCCCGCATTTCGTGCCAGAGATCGTTGCCCTCGCGCGTCCGCTCGCCCACGCCCGCGAACACCGAGAAGCCGCCGTGGTGGAGCGCGATGTTGTTGATGAGCTCCATGATGATTACGGTCTTGCCGACCCCTGCGCCGCCGAAGAGACCGACCTTGCCGCCCTTCGAATAGGGTTCCAGCAGATCCACGACCTTGATCCCGGTCTCGAGTACCTCAGTCTTGGTCTCCTGCTCGTCCAGCTTCGGCGCCGGGCGGTGGATCGGATACTTCTTCTTGGCATTCAGTGGGCCCATTTCGTCCACCGGCTCGCCGAGCACGTTGATGAGGCGGCCCAGGGTTTCACGTCCGACTGGCACCGAAATGGGAGCGCCCGTATCCTTGACGTTCATTCCGCGGACGACGCCGTCTGTGGAGGTCATGGCGACCGCGCGGACGCGGTTTTCGCCAAGGTGCTGCGCGACCTCGAGCGTCAGCTGAATCGCCGGCCGCCCGGCCTTCGTGTCCTCGGCCTCCTCGATCCGCAGCGCATTATAGATGTTCGGCAGCTGGCCGGGTGGAAATTGCGCGTCCACGACCGGGCCGATGATCTGGAGAACTTTGCCCGCTGTGCTCATCAGTCACCTTTTGTGTAATGTTGAATTTTCACTGTTGAATGTTGCATTGGTCGCATTCGATCTTCTGAAAATTGAACGGGTACTTTTAAACATGCACCGGGTAATTTATTTGAGCGCCTCAGCGCCGCCCACAATGTCCATGAGTTCCTTCGTAATGGAGGCTTGTCTCGTCTTATTGTAATAAAGTGTGACTTTTTTGATCAGCTCCCCCGCGTTGCGCGTTGCGCCGTCCATGGCGGCCATGCGTGCGCCCTGCTCTGCGGCGGATGATTCCAGTAGAATGCGATAGGTCTGCACCTGAAAATGTTTCGGGAGCAGTGTCTTGAGGAGCGCCTCTTCGTCCGGCTCAAATTCGTAGCTGCCACCCAGCGCGGCCGCCGTCGTCCCGTCTGCTTCGAGCGCCTCGATCGGAAAGAGCCGCTCGACGATGACGCGCTGCTGAATCGCTGACTTGAATTCATTGTAGATCACGTAGAGCTCGTCGAAGGTGCCCTTGACGAAGTTGTCCGTGAGGTCCTGCCCAATGTCCAGCGCATGCTCGAAGCTGAGCTTGTCGAAGAGATCCGTCCACTGCTGGCGAATGGCCCAGTTTCGGCGCTGGAAAAAGTCACGGCTCTTGCGGCCCACGATGCTCACGGCAACCTTGTTCCCGTTGGCCTCGTGCTGCCGGAGCGTTTCGACGGCCTTGCGCAGAATGTTCGCGTTGAAAGCCCCGCAGAGTCCTCGGTCGCTCGTGACAACCAGAACCTCGATCTTGCTACCGCCCCGCTTCTGGAGCAGCGGGTGGGACGCCCGGTTCACGCGGCGGCTCAGGCTGGCTAGCACCTCGCGCATCTTGTGCGCGTAGGGGCGCGAGGCCAGGACGCGATCCTGCGCGCGCTTCAGCTTTGCCGCGGCCACCATCTTCATGGCCTTGGTGATCTTCTGCGTATTTTTGACCGCCCAAATCTTGCGGCGGAGGCTTTGTAAGCTTGGCATCTTAGTCTACAGCGATGAAGGATGAACGCTGAATGAACAGAAGGGTGATTGTTTCTGTTTCTGGTTCATCACTATGCAGTCATCGTTATCCTTTCGCGCCGTATCCCATCTTCTGCTTAAACGTCGTGAGCATCTGCTTGAGCTTCGCACCCACGGCGTCGTCAATCTTGCTGATGCTGGCGATCTCTTTGCGCAGTTCCGGATGATTCTGCGTCACGTAGTGCAGCAGGTCTTCTTCGAACTGCTGGACCTTGTCCACCGCCACGTCGTCTAGATACCCCTGCGTGCCGGCGTAGATCGCAAGGACCTGGTCGGCCACGGGCATCGGTTTGTACTGGCCTTGCTTGAGCAGTTCCACCATGCGGACGCCACGCGCGAGCTGGGCCTGCGTTGCCTTGTCGAGTTCGCTGCCGAACTGCGCGAAGGCGGCCATTTCGCGGTACTGCGCGAGGTCGAGCCGCAACGTGCCGGACACCTGCTTCATTGTCTTAATCTGCGCGGAGCCGCCGACGCGCGAGACGGAGAGGCCGACGTTGATCGCGGGCCGGATGCCCGAATAGAAGAGGTCGCTGCCGAGATATATCTGTCCGTCTGTGATTGAGATGACGTTGGTCGGAATGTAGGCCGACACGTCGCCCGCCTGTGTTTCGATGATGGGGAGCGCCGTGAGGCTGCCGCCACCCAGCTTGTCGTTGAGCTTGGCCGCGCGCTCCAGCAAGCGGGAGTGCAGGTAGAACACATCCCCCGGATAGGCTTCCCGTCCTGGCGGCCGGCGCAGTAGCAGCGAGAGCTGGCGATAGGCCACGGCATGCTTGGAGAGATCGTCGTAGACGATCAGCGCGTGCTTACCGTTGTCGCGGAAGTATTCGCCAATGGCCGCGCCAGCGAAGGGCGCGAGGAACTGCAGGGGCGCTGGATCGCTCGCGGTGGCCGAGACGACCATGCTGTAGTCCATCGCGTGGTTCTCCTCGAGAGTTTTCACCACGCGCGCGACGGTCGAGCGCTTCTGGCCCACGGCGACGTAGATACAGAAGACGCCGAGGCCCTTCTGATTGATGATCGTGTCCACGGCGATGGCGGTCTTGCCCGTCTGCCGGTCGCCAATGATCAGCTCGCGCTGGCCGCGGCCGATTGGAATCATGGCGTCAATGGCTTTGATACCGGTCTGGAGTGGCTCCCGGACGGACTGCCGCGTGACCACGCCCGGCGCGACAACCTCGATGCGCGAGGAGTGTGACGACTTGATGGGGCCCTTGCCGTCGATCGGCTGGCCGATGGCGTTGACCACGCGTCCGACCAACGCCTCGCCCACAGGGATTTCCGCGATGCGCCCCGTGCGCTTGACCGGATCGCCCTCCTTGATGCCGGTGTCGTCGCCCATCAATACGGCGCCGACGTTGTCCTCTTCAAGATTCAGTGCGATGCCAAATAGGTTGCCGGGAAACTCCAGCATCTCGCCGGCCATCGTCCCGTCCAGTCCATAGACCTTGGCGATACCGTCGCCGACCTGTATGACGGAACCCGTCTCACTGACGTCGACGCGCTTGTCGAAGCCCTTGATCTTTTCCTTGATGATCGAACTGATCTCGTCCGCTTTGATCTGCATCAGCTACTCCTTGGTCAAAGTCGTCTGCATGGCGTTCAATCGGCTGCGCACGCTGCTATCGTAGAGCGTGCTCCCGATCCGGATCTGTAAGCCCCCGATCAGCTTTGGCTCAGTCTGGAAGGTGACATCCACGTCGCCCTTAAGCAGGTCACGCAGGCGCGTGCGCACGCGGTCCTGCTCGAGCGCATTGAGCGCGGCGGCCGACGTCACGGACGCCTGCCTGGTGCCCCTGGATTGATCGGCAAGTTCAGCGAAGGCGTCCGCGATGTCCGTGAGAAATTCGAGGCGGTTCTTGTGCACGAGCTGGCCCAGTAAACTGGCGGTGACAGGCGGACAAGGGAGCTTCTGCACCAGCGCGTTCAACACCGCGAGTTTTTCGTCGGCGGTGAAGGCCGGTGACGCCAGAACGTGTCTGAGTTCGGCGGATTGCTCGACGGCCTGTCCGAGAGCGGTCAGCCCAGTGCGCGCCGCTTCAATACTCTTGGTGTCCAGCAGTTCGAAAAAGGCTTTGGCGTACCGGCGCGCGATGGAGGATTTGATCATAGTGGGCTCTTGTTAAAAATCTCGAAACTCCGCGATGAACAAGGAAAAATTCGTGCGGTGGGGCACGAAAAACGGGCCACAGTAGCATTGCGAAAAGGGACCTGTCAAGAAGGGAAACGGGGGGAAATCTTAACGAATAATTCCACCGCCGAGGACGCGATCGCCCTCGTAAAACACGGCGGACTGGCCCGGGCTCAAGGCCCGCTGCGAAACGGAAAATTGCACGGTGAGTGTGCCGTCTGGATTGGGCGTCAGCATAGCCGCTGCCGCGGGCGTGGCATAGCGGACCTTGACCTCGGCCGCGCGTGATTGTTCTAGCAGCGAGCGGTCGAATACATTGAGATCGGCGACGGTGCAGTCGGAACGCAGCAAATCCTCGTCAGCGCCGAGCCTGACGGTGTTGGTGGCCGGTTCCACGCGCTGCACGTAGAGGCGCTGTCCTGCCGATACGCCTAGGCCGCGGCGCTGTCCGGGGGTGTAGAAGGCGATGCCGTCGTGTGCGCCAAGATCTCTGCCGTCCGTGCCGACAAATCGGCCGGGCATCTTTGCCTGCGGGGCCTCCGACTCGATAAACGCGCGGTAGTCGCCCTGCGTCACGAAACAGATTTCCTGGCTTTCCTTGATTTCGTCCGGTGGCAGGTCAAGCGATTCCGAGAGCCGCCACACGTCTGCCTTCTGCAGGCCTCCCACAGGAAACAACAGGCGTGGGAGCCATTCGGGACGAAGGCGATACAGAAAATAACTCTGATCCTTGCGCAGATCGGCTGCGCGCTGCAGGCTCAGTCCGGTGTCGTCTCGTCCTATCTGTACGTAATGGCCGGTGGCGACGAAGTCCGCGCCGCGCTCCTCCGCCAGCGCGATTAGCGAACGCAGCTTCACCCGCTCGTTGCAGCGGACGCAGGGATTGGGCGTGGTGCCAGCAAGGTAGCCGGAGAGAAAATCGTCGATGACGCTGGTGCGGAACGTCTGCCGGGTATCGATGATTTCGTAGGGGATTGCCAGGCGCTTGGCGACATGCTTCGCGATGCCGATCTTGCAGCAACTACGCTCCTGCCAGCGTTTGGAGACGGCGGCAGACTCATCCTCCGGCTCCCAGACCTGGAGCGTGACGCCCTGCACCTGGTAGCCCTGTTGCACAAGGAGCGCGGCGGCAACAGAGCTGTCGACGCCGCCACTCATTCCGACGATGACGCGAGGCCGTGACATGATCCGAATCCTAATCGTTGCGAAGGAATGGTGAGCGATATCAGCGTCCGGATCGTTCCGGACACCCGCGTCATGCTACAGGAAGAGGGTATGTACTGTCACGAGGGCAGATCTTGCAGGCGGACTTTCCCGCGATGGGCCGCGAGGTCGTCGACCTTTTCGAAGTCCTGGCGCTCCTCCGCATCCCAGGCAGCGGGGCCCATGTCACAGAGGCCGTGGAAGTGCGCTCCTTCCTCCATCATGAAGGAGGGGGTGCGAATGTCGCCTATTAAAATGCCGGGTTTGAGCACCTGAATTTTTTCTGAGGCGGTCACAGTGGCCCTGATCTTGCCGTGGCTGATGAGGGTGCCGGTAATGACAACGCCCTTGATGACGGCGTGCTCGCCGACGATGAGCGTGCCCTTGGTATAGATTTCCCCGTCCAGGCGGCCGTCGATGCGCACCGTCCCTTCTAAGTTGACGATGCCCTTGAAGTCTACCCCCCGGCCTAGGAAGGTGAAATTCTCTTCTTCGTCCTTGGGGCGCTTGTTTTTACTTTTTTCCCACATGTGTACCTCTTGAGGCTGTCGCCGGCACGATCAGCGGGTTCATCCACCGCTCCGGCTTAGCCCGTGACGCGCTCGACGTTAGACGTCTGCGGATTTACGGCGCGTATCGCCTCGCGCGCGCTCGCGTACGTCCGCGTGCAGCATCTCGAGGTTGCCGTTAAGCAGCACGCCCTCTTCCATTGCGAGCGTCGGCGCGTTGCCCCAGCCAGTCACGGTTGCCAGGGGGAGCAGCCGGATTATTCCTTAGGCCCGCCTCTTGCGTTGAGCGATTCTCAATGGCTGATAGCGTATGAGGTGGTCGTCAACGGCCTCAATTTGAGGAACCAGGGTTGTCCTGCTCGGCTAGAGCCAGAGAACCGCTTGTTTTTCCTACGCTGAGTAGCTAATGAGGCGAGGCCGCAGTCCCTAATCTCAGGGACCGACGCTTCGGAGGCGAGCTTAGAACGAGGTGGGGCCTAAGGCAAGAAAATTCCTATTTGTGCCGGGAGCAGCCTAAGCTAGCATTGCCTCGACCAGCCGGTTCAGCTCGCTGGGTTGATAGTAATGAATTTCGATGCGCCCGCCCGTGCCTTTTTTGTGAATCAGCACTTTGGTGCCCAGGCGTTTTCTGAGCGCAGCCTCGAGATCAGGAAACGCCGCTGGCTTCCGGGCCGCCACTCTGACTTTTCCTTCGTGCCCTTCCGCGGCAATCAATTGTTCCACTTGGCGCACGGAGAGCTGCTCCGCAACAATGCGCTGGGCCAGCTTGAGTTGCAGATCCAGTTTTGTCAGGCCAAGTAGCACCTTGGCATGGCCCATGGAAAGTTTGAGCGATTCGACCAACTCTTTTATTTCATTAGGTAAACTAATTAATCGCAGCGAGTTGGCAATAGACGAGCGATCTTTACCAAACCGCTGCGCGAGTGCTTCCTGAGTCAGGCCGAATTCGGCCACGAGACGTTGATAGGCTCGCGCTTCCTCCATCGGATTTAGATTTGCACGCTGCAGGTTTTCGATTAGCGCAAACTCCATGGACTGTTCGTCGTTGCTGTTCCGCACAACTGCTGGAATCTGGTTGAGGCCGGCCAGCTTGGCCGCGCGAAAGCGCCGTTCGCCCGCAATCAATTCGAAGAGCCCGTCAGCCATGCGCCGGACCAGCACCGGTTGCAGGACGCCATTGCGTTTCACTGACTCGGCCAGCTGCGCCAGTTCCCCCGGCTCAAAGGTCTGGCGGGGCTGGTAGCGGTTTGGCACGATCCGGTCGACCGAGATCTCCTGCGTTGCCTCCCGCTCGATGGGAAAAATCTTCGGAAGCGTTTCCGGCAGCAGCGCACCCAGTCCCTTACCGAGAGCCTTTTTTTCCATCGAGTATCTCCTTTGTAAGTTGCAGATAGGCCTGCGCGCCGGTCGACGCAACGTTGTAGAGCAATGCCGGCCGTCCGAAGCTGGGTGCTTCGGCGAGTGCGACATTGCGGGGGATCACCGTACGATAGACCTTGTCCTTGAAATGCTTGCGGATTTCATCAGCCACCTGTTTTGAGAGGCTATTGCGCGCATCGAACATTGTCAGCACGATGCCTTCCAATTCTAGCGATGGGTTAAGCGACTGCCGTATACGCTCGACATTGGCCATGAGCCGGCTCAGCCCCTCCATCGCATAGTACTCGCACTGCAAGGGTACAAGGACGGACGAGGCGGCCGTGAACGCGTTGATTGTGATCAGGCCCAACGCCGGCGGACAGTCCAGGATGATGTAGTCGAAGCGATCATGACTGCTCTGGAGTGCCTGCTTGAGCAGCGACTCACGCCCCGGTATGGAGACCAGCTCGACTTCAGCGCCAACAAGATCAGTGGTCGCTGGTGCAACGGACAGGTGCGTGATCGAAGTTGGGACAGAGACATTCTCAATCTTCTCCCCGTGCACGAGGCAGTTATAGACAGTCTTGGAGGCGCTGTTAGTAGCCACGCCCAAGCCGCTTGTGGCATTAGCCTGTGGGTCAAGGTCAACCAGCAGAACAGACTGCTCCGAGACCGCCAAGGATGTAGCAAAGTTAACGGAAGTCGTTGTTTTTCCAACGCCTCCCTTTTGATTCGCTACTGCAATAATACGAGCCATATTAGTGCAATCTCCATTGTTCCACGTGGAACATCAGGCCGTTTTCAGCTGTAGTTTGGTCAGAACGCGGTGACCATAGCCGGAAGGCAGCTCATAGGAAAACTCAGATAATAGAGTCAGCCCATGTTGTTCTGGGCTCATATCGAACGGTTTGGCACGGCATAGGATCACGTGGCCCCTTGACGTCAGTAGTGATACAGCAAGCGGAAGAATCTCCTGCGCTGCCAAAGCGCGCGTGATGAGGGAGGAAAATCCCATCCGCACACTCTCGGGTTTGGCGAATTCTCTCAGCGTCTTAGAAACAACTGAAATGTTTTTTAGGTTTAATGTGCCAATGAGATAGCGCAAGAATGCCGTCTTTTTTTCATTCGGCTCCAGGAGCGTTACCAAGAGATCAGGTCTGAGAATCTTTAAGGGGAGCCCTGGGAATCCTGCTCCACTGCCAATATCGAGCAGAGAGGTTGTCTCTTTTCCAACGGCCTGTATGCAGGCGAATGAATCGACGAAGTGCTTAATGGCAATTTCCTTTCTGTCCTTGATCGACGTCAAACTGACCCGGGCATTCCACCGGATTAGTTCATCGTAGTAAGTTGAGCAGGCGTCAATCTGTTCCTGGCATAACGATATACCAAATGTAGATAAACCTTCAATAAGTTCCACTACAAATTGTGTCTGTTCCACGTGGAACATCTACGCCAAACTGATGGGAGAGGTCAAGCGGAATTAGATAAAAAGGATCTTAGCCTGAAAGAGTAGACAAGGCGGTTAGCTGGCCAGGACAGTCGAGGATGATCCCTGTGAGCGACGGCGATCACGTTCGAGCGCGATGAGGAGTAGTGAGACGGCTGCAGGCGTAACGCCGGAAATCCGGGACGCTTGGCCAACAGAGGCGGGTTTGATTTTCGTGAGTTTTTCAAGGACTTCATGCGAGAGGCCTAATACGCCTGCATAGTTGAACTCGAGGGGAATTTTTCTCCCTTCCAATTTTTCAAATCGAGAAATCTGTTCCAGTTGTCGTCTTACATATCCGTCATATTTTATAGATATTTCAACAGCTTGCGATGATTCTTTGCTAGTAGGTTTCTCTCCAAGGAGATGGAGGAGTGCATCGTAGCTCATGCCGGGACGGCGCAGCACGTGGGCCAGCGTAGCGTCCGGAGCCAGGGGTTCTGGGGAAATGGAAAAGATTCTTTCGCGAAGTCTGTCAAATGCCGAAACCCTCGATCCATTGAAGCGCCGGATCTCCCGCTCAACGAGGATGCGTTTTTCATCGAAACGGGCATACACCGCATCCGGGACGAGCCCGAGTCTGCGACCGATATCCGTCAGACGAAAATCGGCGTTGTCGTGGCGCAGCAGCAGGCGGTACTCAGCGCGCGACGTGAACATGCGGTAGGGCTCGCGCGCGTCCTTCGTGATGAGATCGTCGATCAACACGCCGATGTAGGCTTGCGAGCGGTCCAGGACAAGGAGTGGTTCGTTCTGCACGGCAAGGGTCGCATTGATGCCCGCGATGAGGCCCTGCGCGCCAGCTTCTTCATAGCCAGAGGTGCCATTAATCTGTCCCGCGTGGAAAAGACCGGCCACGAGTTTCGTTTCCAGCGTTGGGTGCAGCTGTCGCGGCGGGAAATAATCGTACTCGATCGCGTAGCCGGGCCGGAGCATCGTGGCCCGCGCGAGCCCCGGGATCGTTTTGAGCACGGCTGCCTGCACGTCCACGGGCAGGCTCGTCGAAATACCGTTCGGATAAAACTCCGGGACGTCCACGCCCTCGGGCTCGACGAAAATCTGGTGCCGGTCCTTGTCAGCGAAACGCACGACCTTGTCTTCGATCGAAGGACAGTAGCGCGGGCCAACTGACTCGATTACACCCGAGTACATCGGCGAGCGGTCGAGGTTTGCGCGGATGATGTCGTGCGTCTCCCGGCTCGTGTAGGTGAGATGACAAGGCAGTTGCGGCGTCGTGATCCGCTCCGTGCGCGAGGAGAAGAACTGTGGAGGGGTATCGCCCGGCTGCAGCACCATCGCGGCGAAATCGATCGTGTCTTTGTGTACGCGCGGCGGCGTGCCGGTCTTGAGGCGACCCGCTTCGAATCCCAGATCCCGCATGCAATCGGAGAGATGTTCCGCCGAAGCCTCCCCGCCGCGCCCAGCCGGAAAATGATTCAGCCCGATGTGGATCAGCCCCTTGAGAAAGGTGCCCGAGGTGAGGATCACAGCCCGCGCGTCGATCCGGATGCCGTTGCCCGTTACGAGGCCCGTCACCCGTCCGCCAGCCGTGAAGAGGCGATCCACGGTGCCCGACGTCACAGTCAATCCGGGCTGCTCGCGCAGGGTCTGCTGCATCGTCTGCCGGTAGAGTTTCTTGTCGCATTGCACGCGCAGCGCTCGCACCGCCGGCCCCTTGCTTGTGTTGAGCATGCGGAATTGGATGCCAGCGCGATCGGTGTTGCGGCCCATCTCTCCACCAAGCGCGTCGATTTCTTTCACAAGGTGACCCTTTGCGATGCCGCCGATGGCGGGATTGCAGGACATCTGCGCAATCTTATCGATCTCCATTGTCAACAGGAGTGTCCGGGCGCCCATACGAGCGGCCGCCAGCGCGGCTTCGCAGCCGGCATGACCGCCCCCGACGACGACGATGTCAAAGTCGCTTGCCATTGCTCACCCACGTCCGGTGTATCTCGTCGCTAGTTGCTTGCGAGATACGCTGCGCGCTGAAAGTTACTTCCCAATACAAAAGTCCTTGAAGATACGGTCCAGAATATCGTCCGTGCTAATGACGCCCGTGATTTCACCCAGCCCATCGATCGCCATACGGAGATCCATCGCGATCAACTCACCAGCTGCCGAGACTGCGACCGAGGCGAGCCCCGCGGTCAGCGCATCCAGCGTCCGCTGTAAGGCTGCCTGATGCCGCAAATGCGTGATGAGCGCGGTTTCCCGCACTTCGAAATCCGGATGAATAAAAAGAGCTCGGATCTGGTCCCGCAGTTCATCGAGCCCCTCGCCGGTTTTGGCGGAGAGGCGTACCACTGCTGAGCGTTCATCCGGAGCGGCGATCGGATCGTCCAGCCGGCAGGGCAGATCCGTCTTGTTCAGAATCACCAGCCGCTTCTTGTCCGTCTTGCCCAGAAATTCGTCGAGCAGGCGACGGTCGTCAGAGCACAAAGGGGCCGACGCATCGACGACGATCAGAAGCAGATCGGCCTGCTCGATCGCCGCCTGACTCCGACGCACGCCCTCTTGCTCCACAGGATCGATGGAGTCCCGCAGGCCAGCGGTGTCCCGCAGCCGGACAGGCACACCGCGGACGTTGAGCACTTCTTCGAGAACGTCACGAGTTGTGCCGGGGATCGGCGTGACAATTGCCCGGTCCATTCGCAGCAACGCATTGAGCAGGCTAGACTTGCCAACGTTCGGTCGTCCGACGATGGCGGCGGTCACGCCTTCGCGCAGGATGCGGCCTTCGCGGCTGTGCGCCAACAAACGCAACACCATATCATGTGCCTGGTGGAGGCCAGCGGCCAGCTCAGTAATCGGAATGAACGAAATATCTTCCTCAACGAAATCAATCCCGGCTTCCACATGAGCGAGCAAGCGGATGAGTGGCTCGCGGACCGATGCGATGTCCTTCGAAAGGGCGCCGCGCAACTGCTCCTGCGCGATGCGAAGACTGCCGGCCGTTTTGGCCCGGATCGTATCAAGGACCGCCTCGGCCTGGGCCAGATCGAGCCGGCCGTTGAGAAAAGCGCGTTTGGTAAATTCACCCGGATCGGCTAGGCGGGCCCCGGCCCGGATGAGTGCCGCACAGACGGTCTGAAGAATCAGCGAACTGCCGTGGCACTGGAGCTCGACGACATCCTCGCCGGTGTAAGATCTCGGGCCGCGCATCACGACGACGAGCGCCTCGTCGACCGGTGTCCGCGACCGCGCATCAGTACGGTCAAAGAGATCAGCCTGGTGGAGCGTATGGCTGGCAGCGGATGCGAGAAAGACTCCGGACTTCAATGCCACAAGGCTGGCGGCAACATCCACGGCCTTCTCGCCACTGATGCGGATGATTCCGACCCCTCCCTCGCCGGGCGGGGTGGCCACTGCACAAATTGTGTCGTTCAACGGGGAGCTCATGCGTCACCGCGGGATTCTATCTGAAATCGAATTACGCAGCGAAGGCCATTTGCACACTGCCAGTCGGATCGGCGAGAGCGCAAAGCGTATCGTTCAGCGGTGAGCCCACGTCAGGACTCCGATTGCGCGGAGGTGGCGAAGGTCGGCTGCTTATAGATGTAGCGGTCCGTGACGACTTGCTGCCCGATAGTCAGCAGATTGTTGGTGAACCAATAGAGCACAAGGCCGGAAGCAAAATTTAAAAATAGTAGGGTCATGAAGGCCGGGAGAATCAGCATCATCTTGGCCTGAGTCGGATCCATCGTCGTTGGCGTGATCTTCTGCTGGATGACCATCGTTACGCCCATGAGAATCGGCAGCACGTAATAGGGATCGGGGGACGAAAGATCGTGAATCCAGAGTCCCAGCGGCGCCTGCCGCAACTCGATTGTCATATAGAGGACGTTGAAGAGCGCGACGAACACCGGCATTTGCAGGAGCATCGGAAGGCAGCCGCCGACCGGATTGACCTTGTGGTCACGGTAGAGCTTGATGAGCTCACGATTGAGCCGGTCCCGGTCGTCCTTGAACTTGGTCTGCAGGCCCAGCACTTTCGGCTGGAGGACCTGCATCTCCTTCATGGACTTGTAGCTCTTGAATTGCAGCGGTGCGAAGAGCAGCTTGATACCAATGGTCAGCAGGACGATCGCCACTCCGTAGTTTTGCGTATACTCGTGCAGAAAGCGCAGCACAACGAAGAGTGGCTTCGCGACCGCCTTGACGATATCCCAGCTGCCGAAGATAAACCAGCCGAAATCGATCGTCTCCTCCAGGCCGGCCCCGAACGATTTGAGCGTCTCGTATTCTTTCGGCCCCGCATAGAGCTTTACGGACAGCGGGTTGCCCGGCGCGGGGAATCGCACCTGGGCCGTGGCCACCCGATCTGCCTCCTTTTTGATCCAGGCGGAGGTGGCGCCGGTCGGGATCATCACGCTCAGGAAGTACTTGTCCTGAAGCGCGACCCATTTAATATCGCCTTTTGAGTCCTGCTCAGCGTCCGGGAGATCCTTCTCGACCTTGTCGGCGATGCGCGTGGCGGGACCGACCAAACCGATCAGCCCCTCAGTCCACTCCACGATGCCGAAATTGGTCCCGAGGGCAAGACCGACCGGAATGGTGACCCCCTCGGCTGCCACTGTCACCTCCACCAGATAACTGTTGTGATGAAAGATCAGTTGTTTCTGCACGCGCACCGGCGAATCCGGCGTCCGGTATGTCAGGGTCACGCGGCCGGTCGGGTGGGCGGCATCCAGCCGATCGAAGTCGCGCGCGATGTCGTAGAACCCGCCATTCATCTGCTTCGCGAGCGCCGCATCCTCCAGGTGCAGCGCCAGCGGCTTGGCGAATTGGCCCTCCTTGTAAATCAATTGCACGGGCGGCGAACTGGCGTCCGGCGCCAGGCGGTACTTCAGCAGTTCCCAGCTTGTGACGACTCCCCCGTGATTGGAAAGTTTCACCCGGTACAAGTCGGACACGATTTCGACCGTTTGCTCGTGTTCCGGCGCTGGCGCCTGCGAGCCGGTCGCCTGTCCCCCCGGGGCTTTCGGCGTATCCTGTGTTGTCTCCGCGACCGGCACCGGGGTGTGCGATTCAGAGGCAGGCTGCGCCCGCTGATCCATCTCCTGGGACGGGTGCGGAGCCAACCCCATCTCCTTCAGGAGATATTCGTACCCGAGCAGAATGCCCAGGGAGAGAATAAGGAAAATGATGACGCGTTTTTCCATGGCGCGCGGCTACCGAACGGGATCGTGTCCGCCTGGATGGAAGGGATGGCATTTCAGCAGTCGCCAGCAAGCTAGCGCGCTTCCTTTGATAAAGCCGTACCTCCGGATCGCATCCGCAGCATACTGCGAGCAGGTGGGATCGAACCGGCAGGCGGGGCCGAGCAGCGGCGAGATCCACCGCTGATAGAACGCAATCACTGCTAGTCCCCCTGTCTGTATCATGGCTTGTCCCCAGTGCGTATGAGTGCCTGTTGGCGCAGTGCCGTCAACCACATGTCACGCAGAACCCGATGCGCTGTTGCCAGGACGCTGTGTTTTGGAAAGACGAGCATATCACGGCCCGGCACCAGCTGGCTGCGCGACTGCCTCGCCAGTTCGCGAAAAATACGTTTTGCCCTATTACGGATGACGGCCCCGCCCAGGCGCTTGCCGACAATGACACCCACTCGAGCATAGGGCTTTTCAGAGCGACAGGAGACCAGATTGAAAAGGGAGGTTTGGAGACGGCAGCCGGCCTTTTTGACGCGCTCGATGTCGCCGCTGTTCTTGAGAAAAAACAAGAGGTCCTTTGACGCACGTGCCACGCTCCGCTCCTCGTCCGCCCTAGTCTTGGCGGTTCGTCGCGAGCCGGGCGCGAGGAGCCGAGAAGATCCGGGGCGGACTTGAAACAGCACGGCCAGGGGCTGAGTGGCCCCCCCGCCCGCCCGCGTGCTCCGCAGCCTGTACACAGGCATTTCGCAGCAGCGACTCCGCGGTTGCAGCAGAAGTGGTCATGAATAAGGCGGACTAGACCGTTAGGCGTTTGCGCCCCTTCTTGCGGCGGCGGGCTAGGACTTTGCGCCCGTCTTTCGTCTTCATCCGTTTCCGGAAACCATGATCGCGTTTCCGTTTCAACTTCGAGGGCTGCTGGTACGTGAATGACATGCGCGTGCTCCTTCTCAAACAGACATAACGGGAGGCGCATTATAAGAAGCGCCTGTTCGGAGTGTCAACGCGAATGGTAACTGACGGCGTGCCCCGCGAAACACTGGGGCGGTTTTGCATGCGATGACGAATCTGCCCCAGGGCTTTTCTGAGGCCAGAGACCAACATATCGACAACCTATTGAAAGAAAAGGGGCTATTTAAGGCCCGCAAGTTCCACGCATGGCACAGAGCTTGCTTAAGTACAAAGACATAACATATTTGCCGGATTTCGGTGAATTGACTATGGAAGGGGGGTGACTCACAATGATGAAGACCATGTTTGCGATGCTGGCGTTGGTCCTTGGACTGACGTTCGGTGCCACAACCTTCGTGCAAGCCGACGACAAGCACGCTCCTGCTGCTGAAAAGAAGGCGGAGACGAAGGCGGAGAAGAAGGCCGACAAGAAGGAGGAGAAGAAGAAGTAAGCTTCTCTTTCGAGTGTCACCGATCCCCCTTTGGGCTCGCAAGGGCCCCGAAGGGGGATCGGCAGTGCGTTTACGGTGATGCTGCGCACGTAGAGCCTATAGCCAAAATAAATGACGGTTGGACCGGGTAAAAATCTTTAAACAGGAGGAATGAGACCATGGCACGTCGTTGGACATTGCTGATGGCGCCGCTGATGCTGCTTGCCGTTGGGTGCAGCCAGGCGCCGACCGACAAGATGAGTGAGGCAGAGAAGATCGTGGCGGACGCCAAGCTCGCCGGTGCCCAAGCCTATGCGCCGGAAGATTTTGCCAAGCTGGAAGGCCTGATCAATAACGCGAAGAAGGAAGTGGACGAGCAGAACGCCAAGTTTGCCCTCTTCCGCAATTACGGCCAGGCGGAGCAGGCACTGGCGTCGGTCAAGGCAGAAACGCCTGCGCTGATCGAGACGACAGCCAAAAAGAAAGCCGAAGCCAAGGAAGCGGCCATCATGGTCTTCAATGCGGCTAAGGACGCGGTCAAAGAAACGCAGGGGCTCGTGGCCAAGGCGCCGGTCGGCAAGGACCGGGTAGCCGTGGAAGCGATCAAGAGCGACGCTAAGGCGCTCACAGGATCGCTCAGCGACGTGCAGGCAGCCTTGGACGCAGAGGATTATCTCACAGCGCAAGCCAAGGCCAAGGCAGTGCTGGACAAAAGCAACTCGCTCTCGACCGAGGTCAAGAGCGCACTGGCAAAGATCGGCCGCGCCACGGCGCCTGCCGCGACCAAATCAGTAAAAGCGACAAAGAAAAAGTAACGTTTGTGGCGATCAACAGGGGGATCATGCGGGCAGCCACCATATTCATCGGGGGTCTTACGATGATGCTTGGTGCTGCCTGCCTGCAGCAGGCGCCGCCGGACCTCGTTCAGTTGGTGGAGGACGTAGACCGGCAGCTGATCGCCGCCCGTAGCGCGGAATACGCGCCGGAGGAATACACGCGGTTCGTGCGGCAGTGGGTGGCACTGCGCGAGCGCCTGCGCGCCGATGACGATGTGGTCGGCTGGCCCTGGGAGGACAATCCCTTCCAGACAGACTTGCAGGCCTTGCACGAAGAAGGGATGCGTGTGCTGGCCCTGGCGACCAAGCGGCAGGATGACACGCGTCGGGATGCGACGACCCGGATCGCACGGTTGGAGCGGAAGCTGCACCGGTTTACCAACCGCGTAGACGAGCTCAGCAGCCGCCTCACGCTCGGCGAGCGGAGCGTCGAAACGGACCTGTTGCTTAAGCAGGCCCGGTCCTTTCTGGACCAGGGACATGTCGCGCAGGCTGTGCGGACCTCGCAACAGGCCGACGAGCGGATGACCAGCCAGATGGCGAAGCTCAACGTCGAACTGAGCCGCTATGCGGATGCACAGCAAGTATCGCGCTGGCGCACCCAGGTGCAGCGGACAGTGGAGTGGTCAAAACAGCATCGCGCGGCGGCCATCGCGGTGGTAAAGGCGGACCGCCAGCTGATCCTCTATAAAAATGGCCGGGCGGCCGCCTCCTACCCGGTCCGGCTGGGCTACAACGGCATGCAGGAAAAGCGCTATCAGGACGACGGCGCCACGCCGGAAGGCGTCTACGTCGTCACGCGGAAGCGGGACCGCGGGCAAACGGATTTTTACCGGGCCTTCCTGCTCGACTATCCGAACGCCGAGGATCAGCGCCGGTTTCACCAGGCGCGCCGTGCAGGTGCCATTCCGGCCAAGGCACGGATCGGTGGGAACATCGAAATCCACGGCGAGGCCACCCGCCGTCTGCAAGAGACGCTCGGCTGCGTCATGCTCGGCAACCGCGACATGGATGCGCTGTTCCGCGATGTCGAGGCCGGCACGCCGGTCACGATTGTGGGGGCTGTAGATTTGCGCAACGCCGTTGCCGTAGTATTAGCCCAGTTAGACAAGGCCGACGACGATGCAGAGGACGAAGCCCGCAATCTCGACGAGACCCAGGCTGTGGCGGACAATGAGATGGCCAAGCAGAGCTGAGCCGCGCATGAGGATGCTACGCTGGAGCCTCGTATGCGGAAGCCTCGTCGTGCTGGTGGCGGGTACGCTCTCCTGCCAGTTCAGCGAAACCCGTACGGCGCAGAGTCCGGTTGCGCCATCCGACTCACGCGAAGTGCCCAGCCTTGCCCGCCTGCGTGCCCAGCATACGGCGCTCAAGCGGCAACTAGCTGAGTACGCCCCCGCCCGTCCCTACATCGTCGTGGACACAGCCCGCAACCGGCTCTTCATCAAGCGCCGGGACACGGTGCTGCTCGATGCCGTCGCCTCGACCGGCAGCGGGACGATGCTGGATGACCCAGGGCAACGCGACCGCCGCTGGGTGTTCGAGACACCGCGCGGCGCGTTTGCCGTGCAATCGAAGATCGACAATCCCGTGTGGGTGAAGCCAGACTGGGCGTTTCTTGAAGAAGGTACCGCTATTCCGGCGACGGCCGCGGAGCGGGCAGAGTCCGGCATCCTCGGCGAGCACGCGCTCGGATTCGGCAACGGCTACTTCATCCACGGCACGCTCTACACGCGTCTGCTGGGCAAAAACGTGACGCATGGCTGCATCCGTCTCAACGACGAGGACCTGCGCACAGTGAACCAGCTCGCCGACATCGGCACGCCACTTCTCATCTTCTAAGCCCTGTCCTAATGGAGTGCGCCGGACGACCGATGCCATCCGGATGCCTCTCCGCACTGCTCGTCATGTTTTCCTTCGTGGTCGGCTATCCGGCCGACGGAGGGGCGCAGTCCCCCGATCCAACCGTCGAGCGACAGGTCCTGCAGGACGTCAACCGGACGCTGCAGGAGGAAATCAAACTTGCCGCCAAACCACAGATCTACCTTCTCATTGATGTTGCGCAGGGCATGACCGTATTGAAGGCGCGCGGCGTCGAAGTGCACCGGCTGACGATTCTGTCGTGGCAAGCCTCCGATGATCGACCACTCGTCGGCCTCTTCAAGCTCACGGCTCGTCCGCCGGTGGACCGTCCCAAAACAAAACCCGGCGAAGATGCCACCGAACATCCCATTGAATTAAGCGACATGCCGGCAGAGTACGCCTTGTCTCTGACACCGGCTGCAACCCTCTTTGTCGCGCCTCCGATTCAAGAACATCCGTGGCTTCGCGTGCGGAGTTTGTTGCGGGAGTGGTGGGTCCGCGTGACCGGATCCACCGGGGTTGAATCTAAATCGTCGCCTCGCTGGCTCCGGCTGTCGCTGTCGGTCGACCAAGCCCGGTCCCTGGCCTGGTCCGTGACCGATAACATGACAATTCTCATCGGCCAGAGTACCCCTCCCTAGGTGGAATCACCCGGGGTTTTCCCTCCGGACCTCGTTTGCCTTTTGCCTCCTGCCAGCCTAAGATACGCCCCGCATTCGCGCCGCACATCGGCGGAGACCGACGATGTCCAGGGAACCGATGACACGCATGCAGGTCCATCTGGGAGCGCTGCACGGCACCGTGGAGGCGGCGCTGCACGAAATGGCGCTGACGCGGATCGTCGCCCGTCTCTGGGCCAAAGACCACACGCTCTGGAAGCAGGATCCGACTGAGATCGCCAACCGACTAGGCTGGTTGACCGTGGCTGAGCAGCTGCGCGAGAAGGTCGGCCCACTGCAGTCCTTCGCGCAGGGCATCCGCGCCGCCGGTTTCCGTGACGTCGTCCTGATCGGTATGGGCGGCAGCAGCCTCGGACCGGAAGTATTCCGCCGTACATTTGGTTCCGCGCGCGGGTTTCCGCGCCTATGGGTGCTGGATTCGACCATGCCCGGCTTCGTCCGCCAGGTGACAAAAGCCATTAATCCCGCGAAGACCCTCTTTATCCTGGCCAGTAAATCCGGTGGCACGATCGAGGTCATGTCCCTCTACGCGCATTTCGCCGGCCTTGTCGCCAAGGCGAAAAAAAGCACGGGCGGTGCGCCTGCGGCAACGCCTGGCGGGGCGCAGTTCATCGCGATTACCGATCCGGGTACTGGCTTGGGCGCGCTGGCGCACGACAAGGGTTTTCGCACCACATTCACGAATCCGCCCGACATCGGGGGACGCTATTCGGTGCTGTCCTACTTTGGCCTCGTGCCGGCGGCACTCATGGGAATCAATGTGCAGACGCTGGTAGATCGCGGCATCGAAATGGCCCAGGCCTGCCGGCCCGGCATCCCCCCCGACCAGAACCCCGGCGCCTACCTCGGGACAGTGATGGGCCTGCTCGGCCGGTCGGGCCGCGACAAGGTCACGCTCATTGCCTCGCCCAAAACCAGTTCGTTCGGCCTGTGGGCTGAGCAGTTGCTAGCGGAGAGCACGGGCAAGGAAGGCAAGGGACTGATTCCCGTCGTGCAAGAGCCGGTGGCTTCGCCGGAGGCCTACGGCAACGACCGGGTGTTTGTCTATCTGCGACTTGAAGGCGATGCAAACGCCGCCACCGATACGCACGTGAAGGCACTGGAGGCGGCGGGCCAGCCAGTGATCCGTCGTACGCTGCGGGATGCCTACGATCTGGCGGGGGAGTTTTTCTGCTGGGAATTCGCCACGGCGATCGCAGGCCATTATCTGAACATTCATCCTTTCGACCAGCCAAACGTGCAGGAGAGTAAGGAAAATACGCGCCGCGTGTTGGAGTATGTGAAAACGACCGGACAGCTACCGGCCCAAACGCTGGCTGACAGCGTCAGCACACTGCTGGCCCAGGCGGGGCCCGGGCGCTATCTGGCGATCCTCGCTTATGTCACGCCGTCGACACAGGTCGATGCGACGATCAAGACGCTTCGGAAAGCCCTGCTCGTGAAATACCATCTGGCGACGACGGCCGGTTACGGACCGCGCTATCTGCACTCGACCGGCCAGTTACACAAGGGCGGGCCGAACTCCGGTCTGTTCCTGCAATTGATCGAAGACATGAAGCCGGACGTGCCGATCCCGGGACAGCCCTATACGCTCGGCACGCTCGCGCAGGCACAGGCGGTGGGCGATTATCAGTCGCTGCAGGCCCGACACCGGGTCGTGGCCCGCGTGAAGTTGGGTCGTCGGGTCACGCAGTCTATTAAGGGGGTGCTGACACTCTCCCGTACGCGGATGGCATCGGCTTCGCGCCAGGCGAAGAGGCACGGTGGCAAGAAGGGCAAGAAACGGCGGTAGATGGCGGCAGCGGAACTCCGCATTTTGGAGCATGGCGAGGAACTGGCGCGCGAGGCGGCGGAGTTCGTCGCGTGGATCGGCGAACAGGCGATCACAAGTCGCGGCGCATTCAGGATTGCGCTGTCCGGCGGATCCACGCCTAAGGCACTGCATGCGCAACTGGCCGCGAACCATGCAACGCGGCTGGATTGGTCGCAGGTATGCTTCTTCTTTAGCGACGAGCGGTGCGTGGCACCGGATCATACCGACAGCAATTTTCGCATGGCCAACGAAACACTCCTCGTACCGTTGAAGATCGCCACATCGAAGATCTTCCGCCTGCACGGCGAAGAGGATCCGGCCCAGGCCGCCCGCCAGTACGAAGAGACAATCAGAGCGGAATTCGCAACCGCCGCACCGGCATGGCCACGGTTTGATCTGATACTCCTGGGCCTTGGCGACGATGGCCACACGGCATCCTTGTTTGCCGGCACGCCGGCGTTGCATCAACAGCAGCGTCTCGTAGTTCCCACCCAGGCACCACAGGGGCCGAAGCAGCGGCTCACGTTCACGGCGCCGTTGATCAACCAGGCACACACGGTTGCGTTTCTGGTCAGCGGGGCAGATAAGGCGTCGGCGGTCCGAACCGTGCTGGAAGATCGCGCTGCCAACCCGAAAACAATTCCCGCGAAACTGATCACGCCGGCTTCGGGCCGGCTAGTCTGGTTCATGGACCGGGCGGCGGCGGCGGGACTAACGATGGAACAACAGCGGGTCGTCTCAAATGAGGAATAAATGATTCTGGCCGGCGACATTGGAGGGACGAAAACCACTCTTGCGCTCTATGATTGGCTGACGGAGCGGGTGGAGCCAACACGCGAACAGACCTTCGTCAGCGCTGACTACAAGTCGCTGGACGAGATTGTTGAGGAGTTTCTGGCGCCACCGCCCCCACCAAAACACGAGGCTGGAGAAAAAGCGCCCGAGCCGGAGAGGCCACCGAAAATTGAGGCCGCCTGCTTCGGCGTGGCTGGGCCGGTCATCGAGAACCGCTCCAGGTTGACGAATCTGCCCTGGGTAGTGGATGGTCCCGGCTTGGGCGAAAAGTTTTCGATTTCGCGCGTCCGTCTTTTGAACGATCTCGAAGCGACGGCCTATGGGATGCTTGTGCTCCGGTCAGACGAAACCGAATCGCTCAACGCCGGCACCCCACCGAAAACCAAAGGCGCACTGGCCCTGATCGCCGCCGGCACCGGGCTCGGCGAGGCGATTCTGTTTTGGGATGACACAACCTACAAGCCCATGCCCTCAGAAGGCGGCCATTGCAGCTTCGCGCCTACCAGCAGCGAGGAGATGGAGTTGCTACGCTATCTGCGCGCGCAGTACATGCATGTGAGCTACCAGCACGTCCTCTCTGGCAGGGGGCTGCACGCCATCTACGAATTTCTGCGCGACACGAAGCGAAACGAGCCAACCTGGCTGGCGGAAAAAATCAACGTCGGCGATCCGCCGGCGATTATCGCGGAGGCGGGACTCAAGAAACAGGCTGAAATTGCCGTGCAGGCGCTCGACCTGTTTACGACAATCTACGGCGCGGAAGCTGGTAATCTGGCGCTTAAGGTGCTGGCGCTGGATGGCCTCTATATCGGTGGCGGGATTGCTCCAAAAATTCTGGCAAAATTAAAAGAGGGCGTGTTCATGAAGGCCTTCGCGGACAAGGGACCGTTCAAAAAACTCCTGGGCGCAATTCCCGTGCGCGTGATCCTGAACCCGAAGGCGGCGCTGCTGGGCGCGGCGTCGGTGGCGGCGCAGTTGCAGAGGGAGGGCGCGTGAGCGGGACCAAGCTCGACGAGCTCAAGCGGCAGGCGGCCATCAAATCCATGGAGTTTGTCCGCGACGGGATGGTTGTTGGCCTGGGCACCGGGTCGACGGCCACGCACATGATCATTGCGCTGGGTGAGCGCATCAAGCAAGGGCTAACAATCAAAGGTGTCCCCACATCAAGGGAAACGGCCGAACTGGCGCGCGCACACAGTATTGAGCTGATCGAAACGGAAGACCGATGGGTTATCGATGTCACGATCGACGGAGCTGATCAGGCCGACCCCCAACTAAACCTGATCAAGGGCGGCGGCGGGGCGCTGTTGAAGGAAAAAATCGTTGCCACGGCCGCGCGCCAGCTCGTCATCATCGTGGACCATACCAAGTGCGTACCGGTTCTCGGGGGCAGCTTTCCGCTACCCGTCGAGGTCGTCCCCTTCGGCTGGGGCAACACGGCCCGGCAGATCGAGGCACTAGGATTCAAGGCCGTCCTGAGGGAACGGAACGGCGAGATCTTTCGGACCGAGGCGGGCCACTACATTCTCGATATGCAAATCCCGCGTATCGACCGGCCCGAGGAGCTGGAACTGCAACTCAATGCCCTGCCCGGCGTGGTCGAAACGGGGCTCTTCGTGGGTCGGACGGACGTGCTGATCGTCAGTACACCCGCAGGGGTCGAGATCACGCGCGCGGAGCCGCGCCGTGGGTGATCCCTACCGCCTCCCGCGCACCGTCCTCCCCACTCGATACGAACTCCGGCTCGAGCCAGATCTCCGAGCCGCGACCTTCACCGGAACGGAAAGGATCACACTCTCCGTAACCCGATCCGTCAAAGAAATTTTATTAAACGCCGCCGAGCTCAACATCCATTCAGCCACCATTGAAAACGCCAGGGGGCAATCTCAGCGCGCGGCCATCGTATTGGACGAGCCAGGCGAGCGCTGTCGATTGACCTTCCCGGCTATGCTTTCACCCGGCGCCTGGAAGCTCACGCTCGCCTTTCAGGGCAATCTCAACGACAAACTGCGGGGGTTCTATCGCAGTACCTTTAAAAATGCCGCCGGCATCACACACGTCATGGCGGCGACACAATTCGAGGCCACTGACGCGCGCCGCGCGTTCCCCTGCTGGGATGAGCCGGACTTCAAAGCGGTCTTCGCTACCACGCTAATCATCGATCCGGCGTTGACGGCTGTCTCCAATACGCGCATCGTTTCAGAAAAACAGGAAGGCAGCAAAAAAGCGCTGCGGTTCGCCGACACGATCAAAATGTCCACCTATCTGGTGGCGTTCATCGTTGGCGAATTGGAATCCACAGCTCCGACGATGGTGGGGAAAGCTCCGGTGCGACTCTGGTGCGTGCCGGGCAAGAAGCGACTCGCCTCGTTCGGGCAAGCCATCGCCACCTTCTCGCTCAACTTTTTCAAGCGCTACTACGGCCTGCCCTATCCAGGCGACAAGCTCGATCTGCTGGCGATTCCCGACTTCGCCTCTGGGGCGATGGAAAATCTGGGCGCGATCACCTTTCGCGAGACGGCCCTGCTCGTCGATGAGAAATCCGCCACTCACGCCGAACTGGAGCGGATTGCCGATGTGGTCGCACACGAAAATGCGCACATGTGGTTCGGCGACCTTGTCACCATGTCCTGGTGGAACGGACTCTGGCTCAACGAGGCCTTCGCCACCTTCGCGGAGATGCTGGCGGTGGATGCGTGGAGGCCCGACTGGCAGCGGTGGAATACGTTTGGCGTCTCGCGTGCAGTGGCCATGGTCGTGGACGGTCTGCACAGCTCGCGGCCCATCGAATATCCGGTCCGCGCACCGAAGGACGCCGATGCGATGTTCGACACGCTCACCTACGAGAAGGGCGCCTCCGTCCTTCGCATGCTCGAGCAGTATCTCGGTCACACCGTCTTCCGCAACGGCATTCGACTCTATCTGAAGCGCCACGCCTACGGAAATGCTGACACAAAAGACCTGTGGGTGGCATTGGGTCGTGCAGCAAAGCAGCCGATCCTGCCCGTCATGAACGGGTGGATTTTTAAACCGGGCTATCCACTTGTGACGGTCTCCCTCAGTAAACACGGAAGGTTGCAACTCAAGCAGCAGCGGTTCACGTATCTCCGAAAATTCGCACGAGCTGGGGCCTATGGGGGCCAGCGCTGGCAAATCCCCGTCCAACTGCGAGTGGTCACGCCAACGACGATCGAGACAAAACGGCTGCTGATGACCAGGGCTTCTGCACAGATCACGCTGCCCAGAGATGTCACCTCCGTCGTGGTCAATGAAGGGGGGCACGGGTTCTACCGGGTCCGCTACGAGCCGCAGTTACTCGAACGACTGCTGCAGCTCGTACCAGACAGACTGGCCCCGATCGAGCGGTTTAATCTGGTTAATGATGCCTGGGCGGCGGTTATGGCGGGGCTCATGTTGCCGTCGAACTACTTGAACATGACAGGCGCCTTCACGCGCGACCGGGACAAGAACGTCTGGGCCGTGTTGATCGAGTCCTTCTCGACTATTCGGCGACTGCTCGATCTGGCCAGGCACGCCCGGTTCGAAACCTTTGTGCGTACTCGGATCGGCCCGGCCGTGGCCGAACTGGGCTGGGCGCCGCGCGCGGGCGAAGACGATCTCGTCAAACAGTTACGCAGCGAGCTGCTGCGCGCCCTTGGCACGACGGGTAACGATCATGGGATACAGACGCAAGCGGCGAAACTCTATGCCGCCTACACAAAGCGGCCCGCCGCCGTGGACCCCAATGTCCTGCCGGCGCTCGTTGAGATTCTTGCACACACAGGCGACGCCGCGCGCTATGACGAATTTTTCGGACAGTTCCGCTCGGCGGCCACGCCGCAGGAGGAGCGCCGGTACCTCCACGCGCTGGCAGCCTTCCAACAGCCGGAACTGCTCCGACGCACGCTGGACAAAACGATCAACGGGGAATTCCGGACGCAGGACGCCCCCTTCATGGTTCGGATGGTGCTGATGAACACGGCCGGGCGCGAAACGGCCTGGGCGTTTGTGCAAGACAACTGGGACGCGATGGACCGACGCTATCCCAAACAGGGACTTCGGCGGATGTGTGAGGGGATTATCGGACTGGCAACGCCCGAGCTGGAGCGTGATGTCCGAGCCTTCTTCCGCAAACGTAAGGTCGATCTGGGCGGCAGGATTTTGGAGCAATATTTAGAGGAATTGCGCATCGCAGTTGCTCTGCGGACACAATTAACAAAATCCCTAGAGGTTTGATGCCACGCCTCTAACGTAATCCACTGTTCACAGGGAGGTTGATGCACGGAGCGCCCACCTCCCCCTCAAAACCAGCCCGCGAGAAAGTTAAGCTCGCCGGGCTGACTGCTGGCTCTGGTGGTGCCGCTGGCCAGGATCGGTAGTTGCATCATCCGCGGTATCTTTAGCGCTGGCGCCGATCACGCTCAAGAAGATGGACGGTGTTCCAGCGCCAACGGCCAGCATCGTCGTGCCTACGGTCACGGATGTCGCCGGCATGGGTCCGTGTTTCAATCTCGCCATGTGCCCGGTGTTATCGCCTATTCGTGCCGTAGCACAGCCAGTGGTTTCTGGCCAAGAAAGCGGAAGGTGCTGAGAAAGCCGACGCCGAGTGCGAGCAGCACGGTCAAAAGAAAGCCACCAACCAGCACGCCCGGCTGAAGCGTCCACGAGGCATCTTCCAGAATAAATTTCAGCACTGTCCACGAGAGCAAACTTGCCAGCGCCGTACCGATCAATCCCGCTGCCGCGCCCAACAACACGAATTCAATGGCGAACGACTGCGCGATGAGGCCGCGTGTCGCACCCAACGCCTTCAACACGAGAGATTCGTAGAGCCGTTGGTAGCGCGTGGCGGCGAGCGCGGCGGCCATGACGATGGCGCCGGCCAGGACGCAGAAGACTGCAATCGCACGGATCGCCAGTGCCAGCCGATCCAGAATCTTTGCAAAGTTCTCCAGCACGTCGCCGATATTGATCGCCGTCACGTTCGGAAATGCTGCCACGACGGCCTGCTGCAGCGGCACCTCCTGCTCCGGCGGTACCTTGACCGTGGCCACGTAGGTCAAGGGCGCGCCGTCCAATGCACCAGGTGAGAAGATCATGTAGAAATTCGTCGTAAAGTTTCCCCATGCCACTTTGCGGATACTACTAACCTCAGCTTCAACCATCGTACCCTGAATTTCAAACGACACAGTCGAACCGATATCGAGACCAAGATTCTTCGCCGCATCTTCTTCAATCGACACTAGCGGTTTCAAAAACCGCTGGTCGGGCTTCCACCACTCGCCTTTGACGACGACATTGTCCGTCGGCAGCTCAGAGAGAAATGTCAGGACGTATTCGCGGGTCAGATACCAGTGTTTGCGGCGGTCCTCTTTGTCCCCTCGGTGCTCACTTTCCTCAGGGGCAGCAACCGGCTGACCGTTGATCGCATGCAGGCGCGAGCGGCAGAGCGGCGTTGTGGTGAGCGACGACTCGTGCGTACGGTCGCGCAGCAGTTTCACGAGGCCGTCGCGTTGATCTGGCTGGATGTCGATGAAAAAGAAGGACGGGGATTTCACGGGGCGGCTCTCCCCGACCTGCACCACAAGCGCACCCTCCAGCAGGGAGACCGCGACGATGACCATGACGCCGATACCGATGGACACCATCACGCCGATGGCCTGGCTGCCGGGCCGATGCAGATTGCCAAGGGCGTGCCGGACAGCGAGTGAACGAGTTCGCGGTAGCGTCACCATTAGTCGGACCAGCGCGCAGGCAGTCAGTGCCAACAAAGTCACCGCGACCATCAGTGCACCGATGAAGAGTAGACCGATCCGCCAATTGCCAGCCTGCCAGATGGCCACTGCCGCCAGCCCGGTGGCCAGCCCGAGTGCGGTCAGGAGGCGTACGCGGTCAGCGGACGCGAGCCGCTCATGCCAGGTCCGTTCAAGCTCGAAGGCAAGAACGTCTGCACGGAAGATGCGCGCAGGCCGGACATCGCGGATTCCCAGCAGGGGCCAGAACGTGAACAGCGAAGTCGTCAGCAGGCCCATCAAAAGCCCCTTCAGCATGGGCCATATTGAGGACCACGACAATGACGTCGAAAAATCCAGTTGCGCCATGAGGTCGGCCCCGAACAAGCCGCCGATCAGCAGCGGCAGCACCTCCTGCACGCCGGCCCCCAGCGCCACGCCGGCCAGACTGCCAAGGAATCCAAGCATGCCCGCTTGTACCAAATAGGTACCGATGATCGTGTTCGAATCGGCACCGACGGTTTTCAAGATGGCAATGACCTGGAGTTTCTCGCGCAGAAACGCCCGGATCGTGGTGGCCACGCCGATGCCGCCGATGAAGAGTGCGGTCAGACCGATCAGGCCGAGGTACCGTGTGAGCTGGTCGAGGAACTGCTTGAGTTGCGGCTGGGCATCCCGATAGGACGCTACGCGGACGGAGTCTTTCGACAGCCGCCCGCGCAATTCGCCGACAAGCGGCGGCAGCGGCCGCTCAGGTGGCAGCTTAAGGAGATGGCGTTCGCGCACGCGGCTGCCGGGTTTGATGAGCTCGGCCGCTGCCAGCCCTTCGTGCGAGATCATGACGCGCGGGCCCAGGCTGAAGGGACCGGCCAGACGATCCGGTTCCTTGCGCAGAACACCAGTGATGACGAACGAGGCGTCGCCGACCGTGAAACGGTCGCCGAGATGTAGACCCAATTGGATGAGCAGCGATTCCTGCACGACAGCGCCGTAGCAAAGGCCGCGTGATGTGAAACGAGAAACGTGAAGTGAAGGGCAGTCAGAGCGCACGAGTAATTCGCTGAGCGGATGAGCGGGTTCAACGACAAGATGTCCGTAGAGTGGATAGCCGGTCTCGACCGCCTTCAACTCGACCAGTTGCGACCGCCGCGATGTGCTGCTGCCGGGCACGGCGGCCATGCCAGCCAGTTCGCTCACGTGCACGACGGCCGTGCCGCGGTCAGCGAGCGATCGCAGCACCGCCTCCCCGTTCTCGCTCAGAGGGCGCGACAAACGAATTTCCAGATCGCCGCCCATGAGGCCGCGCGCCTCGCGCGTCACCGCCCGTTCGACGTTGGCCGAGAACAGGGCCACGCCGACCAGCGCACCGACACCTAGTGCGATACAGACGAAGAAATGAAGAAAGTGCCGCCAGGAGGACCGCGATTCCCTCCAAGCCATCTTTAAGGGAAAGCCGGTCATCGCGGCCCTTCGGCAAGGACGAGGCGTCGTCGCCAGATCCGCTGAGGCAGTGTCGGTAGATCGCCGCGCGCGATCGGGCGCCACTTCTGGTAATGCTTGCAGGTGGGCAGTTTTGCCCGCGGTTCGGCCAGTAGCGGATTGGCGCAGAAATCCCTGCCCGGTGTCATCGCGGCCTGTGTCGGCAAAACCGACAGAAGGTCAGCGGCGGAGAGCAGCAGGACGATACGCGTGGTACGTGTCATGGACATACGGCGGTTACGTCCGCGTCGAAGGCCGGTCCGACTCGATGTGACCATCGCGGAGTGACACAATCCGTTCGGCGTGGGCAGCCAATGCCCTATCGTGTGTGACGAGGAGCAGGGTACTGCCGTAGTCTCGATTGAGCCCGAGCAGCAGGTCGATGACCTGGCGGCCGGTGGCGGAATCCAGATTGCCGGTCGGCTCATCGGCCAATAAGATGGGCGGCCGGCAGGCGAAGGCGCGCGCCACGGCCACGCGTTGTTGCTCCCCGCCGGAGAGTTGCACCGGATAGTGGTGGCATCGGTCGCGGAGCCCCACCGCGGCCAGCAGTTCATGGGCGCGCTCCTCTGCAGTGGGATCACCGTTCAATTCCAGTGGGACGGCGACGTTCTCCGCGGCGGTCAGCGTAGGAATCAGATGAAACGACTGGAAAATGTAGCCGATTGTCTGCCGGCGGACACGGGCCAGAGCGCGTTCGGACAGGCCGGTGAGGTCCACACCGTCCAGCATGATCGAGCCGGAGGTCGGTTTATCAAGGCCGGCGATCAAGCCCAGCAGCGTAGACTTGCCGCTCCCAGACGGGCCAACGATGGCGACCATCTGCTTGGCTGGAATGTCCAGTGAGAGGTTATCCAAAATCGTGACGGCCCGGCCCCCGCCGCGTAGGCGCATGGTCAGGTTGCGAACCGCGATCATCGTACGCTCACATTGGACGTCATGGAGGCAGACCAGTATTATATTAGCATGATCGGTGCCGTTCCCTTTCTTTCATATTCTGGCTTTGTCGCCAGGCTGATTCTGCTGGCGGGGCTCCTCGGATGTGAGCCGGCGTCCGAGTCGGCATCCTCGTCGTCTGGCCCGCCCCGCGACGGGTTTGGGCAGCGGATGGGCACCGACGTGACGAGCCAGCCGGGGCGCAGCACCGCCGCCGTGCGCGAAGATCGTCCGAAGATTGTCGCGTTCGGGGACAGTCTTACCGCCGGTCTGGGGGTGTCGCCCGAGGAGACCTATCCGGCGCAACTTCAGCGGCGCCTGGAGGCAGCCGGCTATCGCTATCGCGTGATCAATGCTGGCGTCAGCGGGGATACAACGGCAGGTGGCGTCCGGCGGGTCGAGTGGGCGTTGAACAGTAAGCCGGCCATTGTGATTGTGGAACTGGGCGCCAACGACGGTCTGCGGGGGATCGATCCAGCGCAGACACAAGCTAATCTTGAAACTATTGTGCACCGGTTGCAGTCGGCCGGCGTGACGGTCGTGCTGGCGGGCATGAAACTGCCGCCGAATTTTGGGAAGGAGTATACGGAGCGTTTTGCTGCGGTATTTCCCGTTGTGGCAAAGAAATATCGCATCCCACTCATGCCGTTTTTTCTGGACGGGGTTGCCGCCCAAGAAGCACTGAACCAGGCCGACGGCATCCATCCAACCAACGCGGGGTACCGCATTATTGCGGACCACATCTTCGACGCGCTGAAGCCCCTGCTGTAGAAACTGGGCTGATGAGCGAAGCGGGACGACGTCCGAACCCCTGTCCGGGGTGAATCCGGACAGGAGACACGTGAAGGTGCTAGCGAAGCAAGAGGATCAGCTCTTCTTGAAGAACGTATCGTAGACGCCGTAGCCGAGGATCAGCGCAATAATCGTATAGTAGAGACCCGTAACGCCACTGTAGTCCGGCGCGCCGCCCTTGGGCTCATTGGCCAGAGCCTGGGATACGCTCAGCAGCACCACTGCCATCGCTGCGAGAATTCTGCTCATTGAACCACCCCTCCCCTTAAAAGTTCTGGCTCGGGAAACCAGCCATACCGATGGGTCGGATTCTACTGAACTCCCGTCGGATCAAGCAAGAACTTTTTGTAGCGGGCGGGTTATTCAGCGAGTACAATCCACACACCTCCTTGGAGATACGGAAAAACGGCATGGCGCAGTGGGTCGGGATTTGGTTTCAGTGGGTGCATGACTGGGGCTACCCAGGCATCATTATCTTGATGGCCCTGGAAAGCTCCATCGTGCCAATTCCCAGTGAAATTGTGATCCCGCCCGCCGCCTATTGGGCAGCGCAGGGCCGCTATGATTTTTGGGGAGTTGTCCTAGCCGGCACGCTGGGCAGTTATCTCGGCGCGGCGGCCACCTACTGGGCGGCGCGGTGGCTGGGCCGGCCCCTACTCGTGACATACGGCTATCTGGTCTTCTGTCCGGAAGACAAGGTGCTGCGCGCAGAACGCTGGCTGGCGCGCTACGAGGCCGGCAGCGTCTTTTTTGCGCGACTCATGCCGGTCGTGCGGCATCTGATCGGCATTCCGGCCGGCCTCGTCCGCATGCCCTTCGGCCTCTACAGTGCCATGACTATTATAGGAGCGAGTCTCTGGTGCTGGGTCCTGGCCTGGTTCGGCGGAAATCTTCTGGGCGACCAGCCGGAGCTGATCAATGACCCATCCTTATTAGTGCAGATCCTGCGGCAACGATCCTGGCTCATCGGCGGATTCGCACTGATGCTCAGTGCGCTCTATGTATTGGTGATGAAGCTTACCGCAAAGCCGGAACCCTCCTGAGCGCACCGTCATCACAAACTTCTCCAGAGATACCCGTAGGCGATCGTTTCGTGGGAATGCCAGGGGCGACCAATGCGTTTCATCGTCGCCGGCTTCGGCAGCACGCGGAATCCGTAGGCCTTCTGGATCGCCTTGTTGATACCGAGACCCTCCACAGGCAGGACATCCCGTCGATTTAACGAAAACATCAAAAACATTTCGCCGTCCAGCGGCCGATGCCCCGGATAGTCGTCAGCGTCTCAATGACTTCTTCGCATGACGGGGTCGGCTGCTTTCAAATGACGGACAGCGCGCCAGTGCTGCGCAGAGTCAGGGAGACAAGGAATTGATGGAAGCCGCACCTCGGTTGACTTTCCAGCAGGGCCTCCATACAATTATTTACGAGACTGTTCAATCAACTCGAGTCATTTGGACCCCATCGCACTTGCGCGCACGGTTTCGCGACTTCCACCCGCAATCGTTTTCCTTCCACAAGGATCCGGTGCTGATTCTGGAAGACGTCTGGTCGCAGACGGAGCTGACTGAATGGCGGGCGGCGATGAACCGCCAGTCGTGGACTTCGCTCAGCGAGATGCCCGCTGTGGCGCGGGCGTTTCCCAACGCGGGTAACTGGGCCAAGGCACCGATCGCCGGTCCGGAGGGCGCGAAACTCTTGGACCGCCTCTCCCTGCCCTGCCTGGCTTCGTATATGGAGTCGTTTCCGAGCATTAAGGGGCGACAGCTGTCGTTCAGTTACTATTCCTACGCGGCCGGGGACTGTTTACCTACCCACGACGATACGGATGACGCCTATGCACTGACCGGCACAGTGAAGCCGACGCGCCGCATCGCAATGGTGGCCTATTTTCACGCGACGTGGGAGCCTGATTGGGGTGGTGAACTCATTGTCTATAATCAAGCTCAAGGCACTGGCAACCGTTCGGTGCTCACGGCGTCGCACTGCATCATGCCCACGCCCGGTAGCGTCGTATTCTTCACGGTGCCGCGGTTTCACCGCGTGGCGCGGGTGGATCAATTAGCCGGTGAGAACCGACGACTCTCCATCGCCGGGTGGTTCATGACGGAGCACTAAAAAAATTAGGCTGAAGTTCAGGGAAAGCAGGCAGAAGAAGGGCCTCGGCCGTAACTTTTATACACAACCCTTTCAGGCTACTACAGCCTGGAGTGGTAGCCGTCGCAGTATGGCGGCTTCTTCGTGTGCTTGCACCCGCAGAAGGCGACCCGCTTCTTTTCGGTCAATTCCACTTCCATGGGTGAGAATGATGTGCCGGTGTGCGAGCCGTCGCAGAAGGGCTGGTTCTTCGATTTGCCGCAACGGCACCAATAAAACTTGCCAGGACCGATCTCCAAGATATACGGCGTGCGTTGCGCAATGACGGGTTCGTCGGCCATGCGATCCTCCTGCATGAAACACGCTGCCCATTGTACCTGACGATTCTCTGGAAGGAAACAGGCAACTTGGGATGGCTTGACGCGTGCCGAAGCGGACGTTAGGCTGCGCCGCGATGACGCACTCTCCGCAAGCCATTGAGGAATTTCTACGGCAACACCGCAATCCGTATGACCTGTTGTTGCAGAACGCTGCCCCGTCGCTGCTAGATCTGGGTGCGGGCGATCTGTCGTTTCTCGATGAGCTGGCCGTGCAGTATTTGCCGCGCCTACAGGCGCGCAACGCTTCCCTTATTTTGCATGGAGTGGACCGGCTCAAACCCGGTTCAATGTTTGGTGGGCCGTTGCACGCGGACCCGGGTCGACTCGGACGGTGGCAACAGGCCAAGGGGCTTGAATTTCAATTTTGGGGCGGCATGGACATGCTTGCCCCATTGCCTGAATTGCTCCCCCGCTACACCGTTGTCACCTGTCATGCGCCAGCCACGCCGACGTTTGCGCTGGAACCGACACGATTGTCTAAGCCGGTGATCGATTGCTACTTACGACAGACCAAGGGGGGGTTCAAGCTCGTGCGTGAAGGCAATGAAGACGCACTCGAAGTGCTACATCGCGGACGGGCCCTGTTGTTTCCACCGTGGAAATTTGAGATTCGCGGCCCGCTGGCCTTGCTGGAAGTCATGGCGCAGCGCGGCGAACTCTGCGTGCTAGCTGCTGTGGACAGTGAAGTCTTTTGGGAAGTGCTCTCGCAACTGGTAGATAACCCGGCCATGCGGCCGGCTGACACGGTCTTTGCTCCAGCCGTGCTCGCGAAAACGTTTGGCCCCATTCATTCCCAGCTGATGGCGTTGCCTGAGGGCGAATCCGTACAGTTGGCCAACATCATGGCCTTGCGATCCGCTCTGCCCCGCGTGCTGGGCCCAGCAGGAACCTATCGCTTCCGTTCCGTGGAAATCCGCCGCGGCGCCGTCTTTCCTGAGATGCCAGCCAGTTCCACCGCCCGCCGGTTCAAGAACATGGTCGAGGAGACGCCGCCCTGGTGCTTGATTCTGGTGCCCGAAGGGTAGACAGCCAACCCTCGCGCAGGGCGAAGTGAAATTGACGGTCCCGGGGGCAGCCGGTAGACTTTTTTCGCTTTCCTGCCGGCCTCGCCAGCGGCCGGGTTTCCATTTTGAGGGATGAGGGGCAGTAGGGCCGTCCCGCAGAATCACTCTTCCAGAAACGCTTCCCTGCGCCCAACATCGGCCGGCCCGGGTTTGTGCAGTCCCCAAACGATACTGATCAATTTTCAGCCCTGCCATTCAGCGTGACGGATGCGTGAGCTCTTCTAGCGCGAACTGTTTCGGCAGCATGATGGGCACGACGATGCCGATCGGGTCGCCCCGTTTGATCGTAGTAGGTTTGGTCAATTGCAGAAGAAAGTTCGTAGTGAAGGCGTCGTAGTCAGACAGAAAGTCGTAGGGGTTGGGCGTAGTTTTATACTCCTGCGTTTTGACTCCCTCCCAGACGAAAAACGTTCGCTCCGGCAGATGATAAAAATGGTTGGGTATGTCTTTCATCATCATGCCAACATGTTTGGGGTAATAAAAACGGATGCCGCAACACAACTTGGGAAAACCGCTGTTTAGAATTAAATCAATGTAAGTTCCAGAAAAGGATTTGAAACCAAGTATTCGCTCCTCAGGTAGAATGGGCGGGGCCTGCCACTTCACCCCATCAGCGGTCCGGCGAATTTTGCAATCAGCGGGTGAGCGGATCAACCATCCGTATTGCCCCACCGTTCGAACGGGTCCGCAGTCGTCCGGGATGACTTTGTAGCCGCCGCCTGCCAACGAACGTTGTTCGTCGAGGCTCATCTGAGACATGAGCGGGCGATGAGGGGCGAAATCGAGCTTCAGGCGTTCAGGCGGAAAGGCGGTTGAATACTCCCGTTCCCAGTAGATAATGGTTTTTGCAAGGGGCTCAGCGCTGCTCATACTCTAGGCAGACTTATGCACAACTGTCGGTTGATTTGGAGGGGCCATACGGCCTAAAAATGGAGCGGGAAACGGGATTTGAACCCGCGACCCTCGCCTTGGCAAGGCGATGCTCTACCACTGAGCTATTCCCGCCCTTCTCAGAAACCCTGAAGGTGGCGGATTGTACTGGGACAGTATCCCACTGTCAAGACAAGGCGCTTGGTGCAAACGCAGTACTCATACGAGCCAAAGCAAACCCAAAATCACAAAAACAATTACATGAAATATGTACCGAACGCCAAGATTCTCGAAATACGCAGTGATCCAAAGTTACACATGGGAAGTATGTTACTATTTCGTAGCAATCGTCATAAAGCGTGTAAAAAGTTGATTTATTGATGATTTTAAATACTACGACGATTCTCAGTATAAATAAAGACACCAAATCGGATCAAACGGCAAACTCAAGGCGCAGCAAAAAAAGAATGCTAAATCATCTAATTTATTTTAATATTCAATGACTTAAATGAGAATATTCGAAAGCTGAAATTCAAATGAAACCTTGGTTCAGATATTGCTTATTACCGTGTGCCATTATGTTATTGCGTAATGCAAACAAGTCAATTCGAAGAGCCACGGTTAGGTAGTTTTTTAACGTAGGAGGTAGGCACAATGTTTCTGTCACGGCGTCAATTTTTGAAGGTCTCCGCAGGAACGGTCGCCGCAGCCGCGATTGCCGACAAGGCACTGGCCCTGACCGCACTGCAGCCGGTGATCGAGGTGGGCAACCCCCTCGGCGATTATCCAGACCGGTCATGGGAGCGGGTCTATCATGACCAGTATCGCTATGACTCATCCTTCACGTGGTGCTGCTCGCCGAATGACACGCATGCCTGTCGCATTCGTGCATTTGTCCGCAACGGCGTGGTTATGCGGGTTGAACAGAACTACGACCACCAGACCTATGAAGATCTCTACGGCAACCGCGGGACGTTTGCCCATAACCCGCGCATGTGCTTGAAGGGGTTCACCTTCCACCGGCGCGTGTATGGCCCCTATCGCTTGAAGGGCCCGTTGATGCGCAAAGGCTGGAAGGAGTGGATGGATGCCGGCTCGCCGGAGCTGACCCCGGAGGTCAAGAACAAGTATAAGTTCAACGCGCGCTTCCTGGACGACATGATGCGCGTGTCCTGGGATACGGCCTTCACCTATATCGCCAAGGCGTTTGTAGTCATCGGGCAGCGGTACAGCGGTGAGGCGGGTGCGCGGAGGCTGCGCGAGCAGGGTTATGCGCCAGAGATGATTGAAATGATGAAAGGTGCAGGGACCCGGACAATGAAATTCCGTGCCGGCATGCCTGTGCTCGGCATCATCGGAAAGATGGGTATCACCCGGTTTAACGGTGGTGTTGGCGCGCTGCTGGACACGTGGATCCGCAAAGTAGACCAAAATCAAGCGCAGGGTGGTCGGTATTGGTCGAACTACACCTGGCACGGCGACCAGAACCCGGCGCATCCATGGTGGTCGGGCGCCCAGGGCTCCGATATCGATCTCTCCGACATGCGCTTCTCCAAGCTCAACACGAGCTGGGGCAAAAACTTTGTCGAGAACAAGATGCCGGAAGCGCACTGGAAACTGGAGTGCATCGAGCGCGGTGCTCGCGTGGTCGTCATCACGCCGGAGTACAACCCGACGGCCTATCGCGCGGACTACTGGATGCCGGTGCGGCCGGAATCCGACGGCGCGCTGTTCTGCGGGGCGATGAAGATCATCATCGACGAGAACATGCACGATACCGATTTCCTGAAGGGCTACACGGATAGCCCGATTCTGGTGCGCACGGACACACTGCAATACCTGGATCCAAGGGATGTTATTCAGGGCTATCAACTTCCGGATTTCTCCAAGAGCTACTCGGGGCGGGTGCAGACGCTGAAGCCCGAACAGATCGAGCGCTTGGGTGGGATGATGGTCTGGGACCAGGCGAAGAATCAGGCGGTGCCGCTGCACCGCGAGCAAGTAGGATGGCACTATACCAATAGCGGCATCGATGCAGCCCTCACGGGTAGCTACCGCGTCAAGCTACTCAACGGCCGCGAGGTGGACGTCATGCCGGTTTGGCAGATGTACCTCGTGCACTTCCAGGATTACGATCTGGATACGGTGCATCAAGTAAACCGCTGCCCGAAGGACCTCATCGTCCGGTGGGCGCGGGATAGCGGCACGATCAAGCCGGCCGCCATTCACAACGGGGAAGGCACCTGCCACTACTTCCATCAGACGATTTTTGCCCGGGCGGCGGCGATGGTATTGATCATCACCGGCAACGTGGGCAAGTTTGGCACCGGCCAGCATACCTGGGCCGGCAACTACAAAGCGGGTGTCTGGACGGCGACCCCCTGGTCGGGCGGTGGTCTCGGTGTGCATACCGGTGAGGATCCGTTCAACATCACCAAGGATCCAAACGCGCACGGCAAGGAAATTAAGACCAAGTCCTACTATTATGGTGAGGAAGTCGGGTACTGGAACCATGGTGACACGGCGCTGATCGTCAACACCCCGAAGTACGGACGTAAGGTGTTCACCGGCAAAACCCACATGCCAACCCCGAGCAAGACGCGCTGGGTGGCCAACGTGAACGTACTCAATAATGCTAAGCACCACTACGATATGGTGCGCAACGTGGATCCAAACATTGAGATGCTGGTCACGCAGGACATTGAGATGACGTCGGACGTGAACCACAACGACGTCGCCTTTGCCTGCAACTCCTGGATGGAGTTCACCTATCCAGAAATGACGGTGACAGTGTCGAATCCATGGGTACAGGTCTGGAAGGGCGGCATCCGGCCCCTCTACGACACCCGGAACGACCTAGACACCGGCGCGGGCGTGGCCGCCAAGCTGGCTGAGATCACTGGTGATCAGCGCATGAAGGACTACTTTCACATGGTGTACATCAACCGTGTGGACGTCTATGTGCAGCGCATGCTGGATGCCAGCTCAACCATGTATGGCTATAACGCGGACACGATGTTGAAGAGCGAGAAGGGTTGGATGGTGATGGTGCGGACCTATCCGCGGCATCCCTTCTGGGAGGAGACGAACGAGAGCAAGCCGATGTGGACCCGGTCGGGCCGGTACGAGAACTACCGGATCGAGCCGGAAGCCATCGAGTACGGCGAGAACTTCGTGGCGCATCGCGAAGGCCCGGAGGCCACGCCGTACCTGCCGAATGCGATCCTGACAACCAACCCGTACGTCCGGCCGGACGACTACGGCATCCCGATCACGGCGCAGCACCATGACGACAAGACGGTGCGGAACATCAAGCTGCCGTGGGCGGAAATCAAGCGGCACAGCAACCCGTTGTGGGAGAAGGGCTACCAGTTCTACTGCGTGACCCCCAAGACCCGGCACCGGGTGCACAGCCAGTGGTCGGTGAACGACTGGGTGCAGATCTACGAGTCGAACTTTGGCGATCCGTACCGGATGGACAAGCGGACCCCGGGGGTCGGCGAGCACCAGTTGCACATCAACCCGCAGGCGGCCAAGGACCGGGGCATCAACGACGGCGACTACGTCTACGTCGACGGCAACCCGGTGGACCGGCCCTACCGCGGATGGAAGCCCAGCGACCCCTACTACAAGGTCGCGCGGCTGATGATCCGGGCCAAGTACAACCCGGCCTATCCGTATCACGTGACGATGGCCAAGCACGCACCCTATGTCGCGACGGCCAAGTCGGTGAAGGGCCACGAGACGCGGCCCGATGGGCGCGCCATCGCGGTGGACACGGGCTATCAGTCGAACTTCCGGTACGGGGCCCAACAGTCCTTTACCCGGAACTGGTTGATGCCGATGCACCAGACCGACTCACTGCCGGGCAAGCATGCAGTAGCCTGGAAGTTCAAGTGGGGCTATCAGGTCGACCACCACGCGATCAACACGGTCCCGAAGGAATGCTTGATCCGGATCACCAAGGCTGAAGACGGTGGTATTGGCGCCCGCGGACCGTGGGAGCCGGTGCGGACGGGCTTCACCCCGGGCCAGGAGAACGAGTTCATGATCAAGTGGCTGAAGGGTGAGCACATCAAGATCAAGGTGTAAGGGTACTCGTTAAACGCCAATCGTGGTCGCTTAACGAATAACGGATAACGATTACCGAGGAGGAATCACAATGCCTGAAGTATATAACTGGCAACTGGGACGGAAGATGCTGTATCCCTACGAGGAACGGCATCCGAAGTGGCAGTTTGCCTTCGTCTTCAACATCAACCGGTGTCTGGCCTGCCAGACGTGCTCCATGGCAGACAAGTCCACGTGGCTGTTCTCCAAGGGCCAAGAGTACATGTGGTGGAACAATGTGGAGACCAAGCCCTACGGCGGGTATCCGCAGTTCTACGACGTGAAGATCACCCAGCTCATCGAGCAGGTCAATCCGGGCGGCCAGGTGTGGAACGTCCGCGTGGGCCGCAAGCATCACGCCCCCTACGGGGTGTTCGAAGGGATGACGATCTTCGACGGCGGCGCCAAGGTGGGCCAGGCGGCGATCGGCTACATCCCAACCGACCAGGAATGGCGGTTTGTGAACATCTACGAGGATACGGCCACTTCGATGCGCGCCTTGGTGGAAGGCATCGACAAGACCGGTTTCTCGCGCGATGAACCGTGGAAGATGCAGGGTAGCTCGCTCCCCGAGCACGAAACCTTCTTCTTCTACCTGCAGCGCATCTGCAACCACTGCACCTACCCCGGCTGTCTGGCTGCCTGCCCCCGCAAGGCCATCTACAAGCGGCCGGAGGATGGCATCGTGCTCATCGACCAGAACCGCTGCCGCGGGTACAAGAAGTGCGTAGAGCAGTGCCCCTACAAGAAGCCGATGTACCGGGGGACCACGAGGGTCTCGGAGAAGTGCATCGCCTGCTATCCCCGCATCGAGGGTAAAGATCCCTTGACGGGTGGCGAGCCGATGGAAACCCGCTGCATGGCGGCCTGCGTGGGCAAGATCCGCATGCAGTCGCTGGTCCGCATCGGGGAGGACGGCCTCTGGGCGGAGGATCGCTGGCATCCGATGTACTACACGATCCGCGTGGAACAGGTGGCCCTGCCGCTCTATCCACAGTGGGGCACGGAGCCCAACGGCTACTACATCCCACCGCGGCACAGCCCGCGTGGCTATGCCCGCCAGATGTTCGGCCCGGGTGTGGACAACGCGATCGAGAAGTACCTGGTGCCCAGCCGTGAGCTGCTCGCGGTTCTGCAGCTCTGGCGCGCCAGCCAGCAGATCATCTTCCGCTATGACGTGATCCCGGGTCCGAAGGTGTTCGAGACCCAGATCCACGGCAAGCGGTTCGAGATGTACAACGACACTGTGCTAGGCTTCAACAAGTCTGGCAAGGAAGTTGCGCGCATCCAGGTCGAAGAGCCGATCTACATCCGGCCGGCCGAGCGCGTGAACTGGCTGTAAGTAACAGTTAGTCGTCAGGCAAGCATGAGGGCGGGGTATCCGAAAGGGTGCCCCGCCCTTTGCTTTTGATAAATCCTGCACGCAAACGCGTTCTATATGCAGTGCACGGAAAAGTACGGTAGGATACGAGCATGAGCAGCAAGACTCAGCAAGCTGAAGTCGGTCTTGTCTCGATGCCATTCGGGCATGCTAAGTACCCCTCCATTCAACTGGGGACCCTCACAGAGGCACTGAAGCAGAAAGGAATTTCCTCACGAGCCCACTATTTGAACCTTGTCTTCGCATCACAAGTCGGATTTCCGCTCTATGACACTCTCTGCGAGCAACAGCTACTCATCGGAGAATGGCTCTTCTCGCGCCTCCTCTTCCACGACAACCCCAAACATGCAAAGTACCTCACTACGTTCAAGCCCCTCTGCGATCGGATCGCCCAATCAACAGGCACCCCGGTTTCCTACCTGCAGGAGATCGAGGAACGAATTGCCCCACGCTTCCTAACCTGGGCTTCAACCGCCATCGACTGGGGACAGTACGCGGTAGTTGGCTTCACGTCCATGTTCCATCAGAATGTAGCTAGTCTGACTTTAGCCAAGCTGATCAAGGACTTGTACCCTCAGATCAAAATCGTATTTGGGGGGGCCAACTACGACAATGTCATGGGCTTAGAATACTTCCGGGCCTTTCCATGGATCGACTATGTGGTGATCGGAGAAGGGGAGGGACCATTTCCCGCTCTCCTCGAGCACATTCGCGGGGGCGAAGGCGGAACGCTGCCACCAGGTGTGGCCGGACGATCGAGAGGCCAGATCCAGTACACGCCCAATCCTTTGCTGTTTACGGAATTTGAACAGATGGGGCCGCCGAACTATGACGACTATTTCGAACAGCTCCGCGCAGTCAATCCCAGAGCAGGCGGAGACTTCAGTCGCATTCTGCTCTACGAATCAGCCCGAGGCTGCTGGTGGGGGGAAAAGCACCACTGCACGTTTTGTGGATTAAATGCCCAAAGCATGAAATTCAGGGCTAAAAAGTTCGCTCAAGTTCTGGAGGAGCTCCGGCATCTCTCGTCCCGTTACGGGGCTACACGGTTTCGGTTCGTCGATAACATCATTGACATGTCGTATATTGACGGGGTGTTTGGAAAGCTCGCAGAAGAGCGAGCGGATCTAGAGTTCTTCATCGAAACGAAGAGTAATCTGAACAAGCGACAGATCCAAGCTCTCGCCAGAGGCGGGGCAAAGGTGATGCAGCCGGGCATCGAAAGCCTCAGCGCAGCCACACTCAAGGAGATGGACAAGGGCGTCAGCCCCCTCCAGAATATCGTCTGTCTCAAATGGAGCAGCTACTACAATGTCCACATCTCCTGGAACATCCTGCTGGGATTCCCCAAAGAAAACGAAGCTGACTACCGCCGACAAATCGACCTGATCCCAAAGCTGTTCCATCTTCCACCTCCTGAAAGCGTGGGGAAGCTGTGGCTCGAGCGGTTCAGCCCCTACCATACAAATCCGGGACGCTACGGCATGAAAATCACGGGCCCCGGGATTGCCTACGAATATGTCTATGACCCGTCCAGGGTTGATTTGACCAAGACGGCCTATGACTTTGAATATGAAACGGAGCAGTCTGTCGATCCTGCCGTAGTGCAAGAGTTGACAGATCTCACAGATCAGTGGAAGCGGCGCCATGCCGCTCCGGACAAACCCTTTCTCTATTACGTGAAGGGGCTGGGCTTTATCACGGTCTATGACGGCCGGCGGGAAGGCGCGCCGGTTAGAGCACAGTACGAAGGACTGGCCGCGCGTATTATCGAGCTATGCAACGATGCTCCGAGATCGGTCGAACTAATCCGCCAAGAACTCACCAACACCCAAGAATTTGCCGCCTGCTCCCAGGAAGTTGTAGAGGGGGTGCTCGCGGGGCTTGCCGCTGATGCTATTCTCTATGAGGAAAAAGGCAAGTATTTCACGCTGGCACTACCGGCCAATCTGCATCATTGATAGACGCCGGCATTTCTCAGCCCCTCTTAGGAAGTTTCCAGATCGTGCCGGGAAAGCCTTGACGCTTGGGGACGGGCTTGGGTAGAGTGATTCCCCTCGTTGTGAATAGGACCTAGGCTTGAGGACAAGTCATGGCAACACCGCCACGTGCGCCGGTTCCCTTTGCTGCCCAGGCGGTTCCCTTTGATGAGTACCTAGCCAGCGGGAAGATTCCGGAAGGCCTCATAACCAGCGATTATGTTGGGGAGCAGTTCGTAGAACGTCTGGTGCACTACGCCCTGAGCGTGCCGGCAGGCAGCTACACCATGGCGCAGCTGAGCCATCTCTTGGAGCAGTTGGACCCCCGCTATCAGGTGTTTTTCTTCAAGCGGCTCAAGGAAACCAGCCCCGACAGCCTCAAGGATTTTGCCCCCCTCTATTACGGGTTCATGAACGAGTTTCACTCCCTGCTTTTTACGTAAAAATAAGTCGGAAAAGCCTTGTCGCCACCCCCCGCTGGCGTATAGAATGGGTGTGCCGAATTACAAGGAGATTCACGCATGAATTCAACGTTACAAAAGGCCGTCACCAGCTTCTATAATTTGGTCTACGAAGCGCAGGCCTTTGCCACCTCTATGGCTCGCCTCGATGCAGCCGAACAGGAACATTACGCGGGTCGGATCGAAGGACTCAATTGGGTGCTCGATCGCTGTCAGGCGCTGGAGGACATGGACTCCAACCTCACACCGTCATCGCTTCAGCGCGTCTTGGGAGACGTGAAATCGGACCTGGATCACGAGCTCTCCGTCCAGCGTCGTGAAAAGGGGCGCCGGGCGGATGGACGGGAAGAGGCGCTAAATTTTGTCTCCGACTATCTAGCCAGCCTCATTGCCGTCTCGGAAATTGAATCCACCAAGAGTGCGGTGAGTACGAATACGCCGGCCTGAGGCTCCCCCGCCCGTTCCCATGCGGCCAGCCGACACCCATCCACTGAGCCTGAATGGCGGGAGTGCCTCATCCAGAAACCGCCTGATCCGCGAATGGATCGTCTTTGCCCTCTGCCTCGGCGTAGGAGGGCATCTGGCCTTGGCGGCCCTCCTGCATGCGCCCGAACGCTGGCCATGGAGCCAAGCCGGCCTCTACGGCCTGTTGCTCGGTGTGGCCGCCTATGTTGTCGTACAGGTCCTGCGTCTGTGCTGGTGGGTGTGCCGCGGACGGGCCAAAGACCATTCCATCGAGGCCTGATCGAGCATGTCTCTTCCACGCAAACCAGGGTTTCCGCTCAATCCGTTCGGATCGACCATGCGCCGGAGTCCGTCGACTCGCCCGGGGCCTCCCGACCAGTATCAGGACCTGCAAGCCTCGTTACTCTACTGTCCCACCTGTAAGCAGGCAACTCCGACTCGGGAGCGGCTGTTGCTCGTGTTGCCCAGCGGAGACCTCTACGAATACCGCTGTGCCCGGTGCGGCACCTCGACGGGGTCCAAGACCAAGAATGCGTAGCGGAACAATCTGAAGGAACAGTTCGAAGGCAGGGACGCGCTCAGGCAATCTCGTCAACGGGAATGCCTTCCTCGATCAGCATGACGGGAATATCTTCTCGAATCGGGTAGAGAATTTTCTTGTCGGTCCGCAGCAGTCCGCCGTCCAAAGGCTCTGTCACCGGCTGCCCCGCCTTGTTTTTTAACGTGCCCTGCTGAATGCGCAAATTACATGTGTTGATCACAGCATCGCTAGCCAGTCCGACCGCCTGTTTAGTCTCGGGGCAGCACAGGATGGACAGCAGTTCCTGATCGAGGGTAACTTTGGGCATAACGGCCTAGCGGGGGTCCGTCTTCACGGGCAACAGAATAGTGGAATCATGCACGAAGATCAAGCGTCGCGCTGAGGAGGTGGCGCTGGGTCTGCGGGCCCGTATTTGATACACTGGGATGCAGCGAGGAGCCATGCCATCGTGGTGGCAGTACATCCAGCGTCAGTTTGTGACCGGGGTGCTTGTGCTGGTTCCGGGATGGGTCACCATCCTCATTCTCCGCGCGCTGTTTTCCACGCTCGACCGGCTGCTGGTCAATCTGCTGGGCGAATCGATCATGAGCACCATCCCCGGTATCGGCTTGCTCTCGTTACTGGCCCTGCTCCTGTCCGCCGGCATGCTGGTCACCCATCTCCATCTGGGGCGGCGCTTACTGGAAGCGGGGGAGGCCTGGCTAGACCGCATTCCCCTCGTCCGCAGCGTGTACCTGACCCTCAAGAGCATGACCGATGTCTTTCAGTTTCATGCGCAGTTTGATCGCAGCATCGTCGTCGTCTTTCCCTTTCCCCGCGAGGGGCTCTGGGCCATTGGATTTGTCATGGGGATTGCCCCGGCCGCAATCCAAGCAGTCCCTTCGGCGCCCCTCTCGATGGTGTTTGTGCCCACGGCGATCCATCCTTTTACCGGCTTCTTGGCGTTCATTCCGCCGAACCGGCTGACCCCGATTGCACTGCCCCCCGCGGAGGCCATGAAGATGGAGTTCTCGGCCGGACTCTACCGGCCCAAACCCGGCTGGCTGGACGCACCTGAAGCGCAACGCAAGTTATGAAGAAGCAAACCGCAGTCCGCCCTCCAATCATCATCCGGGCAGCCACCGCGGCCGACGTGAAGACCCTGGTTCGGTTCAGCGCCGCCATGGCGCTCGAAACGGAAGGCCGCCGACTCGACCAGAACCGGCTTCGAAAAGGCATCGAGGGCGTACTCAACGCACCGGCACGCGGTTTTTACAAAGTTGCCGAGCTGACAACCAGGACATCCCGTGCCGTTGTGGGACAACTTCTGGTCACTTTTGAATGGAGTGATTGGCGGAACGCCACCTTCTGGTGGATTCAAAGCGTCTATGTCGATCCGGCCTGGCGGCGCAAGGGGGTATATCGGACCATGCACGAAATCATTCTCGAGGAGGCTCGGCAAGGCGGGGATATCTGTGGCGTCCGACTCTACGTTGAAGGTGACAATGCTGTCGCCAAGGCGGTGTACAAGAAGGTCGGGCTGAGCGCCTCGTCCTACCATGTGTTTGAAAGCGATTTTATGCTTCGCAAGGCGGGACGCACGCCCCGAGCACGAAATACATCCGGGACGTGAACGCCGCGTTAACCGGGCCACGAGCCGCTTCAGCCGCATGTTCGCCTGCCCCTAACTCTTCACGCGAGTGGCTTTGATCGTCGCGGCCCCCCTAGGACTCTTCTCTCCAGCAGGAATACGCTTGTTCCGTGATGCCGAGTGTCTGGCAGGCGTTGCCCTCAAAAAAAGGACCGATCGGTTCAGGCTCGTGCCGTTCCGAGAGGCGCAGAAGAAGCAGGGGGGTCGTGAAGGGACCGCTGCGTATTGCCGGTCTTCTGCGAGATCGCTATAATCAGGGTCCATGGGAAAAGCGCCCCGCGACCCTCGGCATCTTGCGAACAGGCTCCTCCGTTCCCGCTCCTATCGTCGGGCCGATCAAGACATCGACTTTCTAAACCGGGACGAATTGCGGCCAGTTCGGCTCCAACTCGAACTACTCAAGCCAGAGTTGATTCAGCAGCAGGAAAGCATCCGATCCACTATTGTCGTGTTCGGCAGCGCCCGCCTGGTCGAGCCAAAGACCGCCCAGGCCAAGCTTAAGCGGGCGCGGGCGGCGGCGGCCAAAAAACCGCATAGCGCGGTGCTCAGGCAAGCCGTCTCCATCGCGAGCAAACAGCTCAAACTGGCCCCGTTTTACGATGAAGCGCGCGAGTTCAGCCGGCTGGTATCCTCCACCTGCCAGCTCAACGGGCTGTGCGAGTACGTCATCGTCACGGGTGGTGGACCGGGCATCATGGAGGCGGCCAATCGCGGCGCGGCCGATGTTGGCGCCAAGTCCGTCGGGCTGAACATCACGCTGCCGTACGAGCAGAAGCCCAATCCCTACATCACGCCCGCCCTGTGTTTCCAGTTCAAATACTTTGCCCTGCGCAAGATGCACTTTCTGCTACGCGCGAAGGCGTTGGTGGCCTTCCCCGGCGGATTCGGCACCATGGACGAGCTCTTCGAAACGCTGACGCTGATCCAAACCGGCAAGGTCGAGGGGGTGACGGTCGTGCTGATGGGCCGAGCGTTCTGGGACCGGGTGATCAACTGGTCCGCGCTGGTCGAGGCGGGCCTAATTCATAAAAAGGATTTGCGCCTCTTTCATTATGCGGAAACCGCCCGGGAGGCCTGGGCGCTCATCGCGAATCGCCACGGAGTCGCGCCGGAAAAATGAGACTCACCTTCCACGGTGCAGCCCGCTCAGTTACCGGTAGCCGGCATCTGCTACAGACGAGCAGTGCGCAGGTGCTGCTGGACTGCGGGCTGTTTCAGGGACAGCGCCAGGAGGCGGAGCGGCGCAACCGCCAGCTCGGGTTCGACCCCGACGCCGTCAGTGCTGTGTTGATCTCCCACGCTCACATCGATCACAGCGGCGCCCTGCCGGTGCTAACCAAGCACCGGTTTCGGGGCAAGGTGCATTTGACGAGTGGCACAGCGGATCTGACAAAAATTCTTCTTGAGGATTCCGCCCGCATCCATGAAACAGATTGTCGCTATATTAACAAGGAGGAGCGGAGACGCGGCCGGCAGTGCCGCGCGCCTTTTTACGACACGAACGACGTGCACGACATTGTCAGGCGGTTTTCCAGCGTCCGGTACAACGAGGCGGTCGCTGTCCATCCACGCATCAAAGCCTCCTTCCATGATGCGGGCCATATTCTCGGCTCCGCCGCCATCCGCGTCGCAGTGACGGAGAAGGGCAGCACGAGCACGTTTCTGTTCACAGGGGATCTGGGGCGCCCGGACATGCCTATCCTCCGTGATCCGGCCAGCCCCCCGCCCTGCGACGTGCTCATTATCGAATCCACCTATGGCGATCGGCTGCACGAGCAGGCAAGTCGGGTCCAGGCCGACAAGATAGTGGAGCTGGTGGCTCATGCCCGGGCACACAAGAGCAAGATCATCGTACCAGCCTTTGCCGTGGGGCGCACGCAGGACATCGTCATGCGGATCAAGCAACTGGTGCGCGAAGGTCGGATTGAGCCCTTTCCAATTTTCATCGACTCACCGCTCGCCACCCGGGCCACGGAAATTTTTCGCAAGCACCCGGAATATTACGACGAGGAGACGTACCGGACGCTCACAGCGGAGGGCGATCCCTTCGGCGCGCGCTACATCCGCTATGTGTCCTCAGTGGCCGACAGCAAAAAACTCAACGAGATGAAAGGCCCCTGCATGATCATTGCCGCCTCCGGCATGTGCGAAGGCGGGCGGGTGTTGCATCACCTCAAACACGCGATCCAGGATCCGAGCAACGTGATCGTCATCGTCGGATTCCAGGCCGAGCATACGTTGGGGCGCAAGCTGGTCGAGAACTGGGATGTGGTACCTATTTTTGGGATTCCCATACCTCGCCGCGCGCCGGTCGAGCGGTTTAACGGTCTGTCGGCCCACGCCGACCGGAACGATCTGCTGGCCTATGTGCGGGCGATCACGCCCAAGCCGGGCAAGGTTTTCGTCGTACACGGCGAAGAGAAACAGGCGGTGTCGCTTGCAGCGGCCATTCAAGCCGAGCATCCGTCCATCCGCGTCATCGTCCCGTACCAGGGGAGCACCTATGAAATTTGAGCGGCTGTTGCTAGCGAGCCTGGCGGTACTGGCCCTGCTCGCGGGCGCTGTCCATGCCGGCGCCGCAGACGAACCCCGCCAGCGCGTGCGCGAGCTGGGTGTCGTCATCGGGCGGTATGACCCAGGGCCGCACAATGCCATCACCGATGTGGTCGGCGTGAAGGTCGGGCAGGTCACGCTGCGCAAAGGCGATGGGCCGCTCAAACCGGGCGAAGGGCCCGTCAGGACCGGCGTCACCGTCGTGATCCCCCGTGACGATATCTGGCACAAGAAAGTCCCGGCCAGCTCCTTCGTGCTGAACGGTACTGGAGAGATGACCGGACTGGCTTGGGTCGCAGAGTCCGGATTTCTCGAATATCCCATTGCGCTCACCAACACGATGAATGTGCCACGAGTGGCTAACGGCGTGATGAGCTGGATGATCCATCGCTATCCGGGGATCGGCATTACCGACGATACGTTGACGCCGGTCGTGGCCGAATGCGACGACAGTCGCTTGAACGACATACAGGGGCGGCACGTCTCCGAGCAGGACGTACTCAGGGCGCTGGATGGGGCGACTGGGGGCCCGGTGGCGGAAGGCTCGGTCGGGGCCGGCACCGGCATGGTGTCCTACGGATTTAAGGGGGGCATCGGCACCGCCTCGCGCCGCCTGTTAAAAGACGAGGGCAGCTACACCGTCGGCGTGCTCGTCAATGCCAACCACGGCCGTCGCGAAGAGCTGGTTATCGGGGGGGTGCCAGTTGGCAAGCTCTACACGGACGAGCGCCTGGCGTCTGGCGCCGAAGGCTCGATCATCATCATCATTGCCACCGACGCGCCGCTGGACAGTCGTCAGCTTGGCCGGCTGGCGAAGCGCGCTGCGATAGGGTTGGCGCGCACCGGCTCGACGGTGCGTCACGGCAGCGGGGATTTCATCCTGGCCTTCTCGACCGGTAACACGATTCCGCACTATCCGAAGGCGCGCACCTTCGACATGACTCATCTCTCCGACGCGCACATCAATCCACTCTTCACGGCGACCGTGGAGGCCACGGAAGAGGCGATTCTTAACGCCCTGACCATGGCGACGACCACCGTGGGGCGCGACGGGCACCGCGTGGAGGCCATTTCCCTGCCCCGCGTGCGCGCAATCCTGTCAGTCACCCAATAAGCGCCTTGCATTTCCTGGCAGGGGCTGTCTATGCTTGCGCTCGCAGGTGCAAATTCACCATTCATCAGTGAGGTCGGCACCATGGCGACGTATCAAATAGGTGGAGGATTGAAATTACTGACTGCGCTGGAGAAGACCCAGACCTTCGCGGAGTTTTTGCAGACCCTCATGACCCGGGCGTTGGAAGCGGAGGACCCCACGGAATTGCACTATTTGCTCGCGCAGCTCGACGACTACCATTCCTACATGTGGCGCTATCACAAGAAACTGCAGGCGGAGCGGGGCGACCGAGCCAATCTCCCCGAATAACGCGCGCCGCACGGGCGCAAGGAGCCACGATGCCGAGCCGGGTCCAGACCGCGATGAGGTTTTCAGCCGCCGTCTCGCGCGAGCGTGACGCGGCGCAGGCTGGCCGTTCGCTCGGTCAGGCTGCCCGGCGCGACCTCGACGGCCTATCGGCCGATTTGGCCTGCCTGTTCTTTTCTCCGCATCATGTCGACTCAATAGACGAACTGGTCGAGGCGGTCCGGCGTGAGCTGAATCCAGGTTTGCTGCTCGGCTGTTCCGGGGAGGGCGTGATCGGTGGAGGCGAGGAAATTGAAAGTGCGCCGGCGGTCACGCTCTGGACAGCCAGCCTGCCCGGCGTCTCGCTGACGCCGATCCATCTGCCGGCGGGGCGAGACGAACATGGCGCCTCCATGGACGGGTGGCCCGGAAGGCGTCATGACGGCGCGTCGCCCCCGTCATTGCTGCTGCTGGCCGATCCTTTTTCTGCTCCCATGGAGGAAGTGTTCGAGAGCCTTGCGGAACGGTGCTACGGCGCCCCGGCAATCGGCGGGCTGGCCGGTGGGGGCCGCGACGAGGGCGGTAACCGGCTGGTGCTCAACGGGAACATTTATAGCAGCGGCCTTGTCGGCGTGGCTGTCTCAGGCCCGGTATCGATCCGAACCGTCATCTCGCAGGGCTGCCGGCCGATCGGGGAGCGGTACATGGTCACCCGATCGGAACAAAACATCATTCACGAGCTTGGTGGCGTGCCGACGCTAGAGCGACTTAAGGCGCTCTTTGCATCGCTGAGCAACGACGAACAGCAGTTGGCTCAGCGCGCGCTGCATCTTGGTGTGGTGATGGACGAAACGCGCAACCGATTTGAGCGAGGCGATTTTCTCGTGCGGAATCTGATTGGCGCCGATCAGCAGACCGGCAGCGTGGCCATCGGGGACATCGTTAAGGAAGGCCAGACCATCCAGTTCCATTTGCGGGATGCACAATCGGCCACGGAGGATCTCCATCTCATGCTCGCCGCTGAGCGGGCGCGGCATCCCAAGCCGCCGCTGGGTGCGCTCCTCTTCAGTTGTTGCGGCCGGGGGCGCGGGCTGTTCGGACTGCCGCACCACGACGTGTCCATTGTCCGTGAGCGGGCCGGCGAGATTCCGATAGCGGGCTTTTTTGCCCAAGGTGAGATCGGCCCCGTGGGCGGGCGCAACTTCCTGCACGGCTATACTGCCAGCGTCGTGCTGTTTTCTGAGCCGGACGTCTGAACAGGGATGCGAGGGGGCAGGTGCCAGCTCATTCTGCCTCCGGATCTCGGCTACGGGGACCGGGAAGAGGGCATTTTGATTTCACCCCCCGCCACCCTAGGGGGTGAGATGGAATTGCGGGAACTGCGCTGAACGATGAAACGTACGCCGTTGTACCAGGCCCACCTAGCCGCCAATGCCAAGCTCGTGAATTTCGCCGGCTGGGAGATGCCGATTCAGTATTCCGGTGTGGTGGACGAATACCAGACCGTCCGTACGGCCGTCGGGCTTTTCGACGTCAGTCATATGGGCCGGCTCACCGTGGAAGGCAGCGACGCGGTGGCGTTTCTCAGGCTGGTCACGACGACGAATCCGGAACCGCTGGCCGTGGGCGCAGCGCAATATTCGATGGTGTGCAATCCCTCCGGCGGCGTCAAGGACGACATTTTCCTCTACCGACTTGCGCCCACACGGTTTCTTGTCTGTGTCAATGCCTCGAATCGCGAACAGATTTTTTCCTGGTTCTGCGCTAAGGCCCCGCAGGGCGACATACGCCTCGAAGACGAGAGTTCATTTGTTGCCCAGATCGCGGTGCAGGGGCCACAGTCGCCGGCGACCCTGCAGGCCATCTGTCCGGCCGCCGCCACACTCAAGCCGCGCCAGTGCATGGAAATGTCCATTCTTGGCACGCAGGGTGTCGTGTCCAGAACCGGCTATACGGGTGAAGTCGGCTTCGAACTTTACCTGCCTGCTTCCGCTGCAGTGAAAACCTGGGACGCACTATTGCAGGCCGGCGCGGCAGTTGGCATCAAGCCCTGCGGCCTGGGCGCCCGCGATCTGCTGCGTCTGGAGGTCGGCTATCTGCTCTATGGCAATGACATGGACGAGCAGATCACGCCGCTTGAAGCGGGCGCATCCTTTGCTGTGGATTTCACTAAAGGCGAGTTCATCGGGCGGTCCGCGCTGGTTAAGCAAAAAGAAAGCGGCCCCTCAAAGCAACTCGTCGGATTCGAATTGATCGAAAAGGGCGTCCCGCGGCACGGCATGCATGTCCGGGCGGAGGGGGCACCCATCGGCGTTGTGACCAGTGGCAATTTGTCTCCGCGGCTTCAGAAGGGGATTGGCCTCGCGTCGGTGCAGGCGAAGTACGCCGAGCCGGGCACGCGTATCCAGATTGACATCCGGGGCCGTATGCAGGAGGCCACGATCGTGAAGCCGCCTTTTTACAAACGGAAATAACGCGTGATCAACACCATTTTCAAAGGCAAGGTCGTCACGCTCAATCTGGAGACTGTCACGCTACCCACGGGTGCGACTGTTGAGCTGGAGGTCGTCCGGCACCCCGGTGCGGCCGCCATCGTGCCGATGAAGGATACGCGGACGGTCGTCCTGATCCGGCAATACCGACTCGCGGCGGGAGGATTTATCTACGAAATTCCGGCTGGGAAACTGTACCCCGGTGAAGATCCGAAGCTCTGCGCCGAGCGCGAATTGGAAGAGGAGATTGGCTATCGAGGAGGGACGATCAAACCGCTCGAAACATTTTTTACAGCCCCCGGTTTTACCGACGAGGTCATGCACCTGTTCCTCGCCACGAATCTCGTCAAGACAAAGCAAAAACTCGATCATGATGAAGTGCTAGAAGTGGTCGAGATGTCGCTCGATGAGGCGATCGCAAAAATCAGAGATGGCACCATTCGCGACGCCAAAACCATCGTCGGTCTCCAGTCCGTCTATCTCCGCCAGCGTCTGGCTAAGTAGGTTTTATCTGTTCCAGCAGCCCGCAATATCCGGAATAGCCTGTCGTAAAAGTGTGGAGCCGCATCGCGCGATGAGTGCGCGGAGTCACGACGAAGAGAGGCGGACTCAAAGAACACGGTGACCAAGCGACAGACCGCGTAGAACGATCTTAGGGGAAGGACTAGGGGAGCGGACGCGGGAACACGGATCGGTCTAAAGGCGGCCGGTCCGTGTTCCCGCTTTTTTGTTTTGCACCAGCTGACGCGCCGGCGGGGGGCATCCCTCACGGCGCGGGCGGTCTTGTCCGTCCCCGCCCTGCCCGCGCCGAGATACGCGCTGATCCTATGGCAAGCACATCCCGGTCATGCGCCCTCGGCCAGCAACGGGATGCACCAGATTGCCGCACCTAGGATTGATAGCTGTCGATCGGCGGACACGTACACACGAGATTCCGATCCCCGTAGGCGTCGTCAATCCGTGCGACAGAGGGCCAGAACTTGTGCTCGCGCGTCCATGACGTCGGAAACACCGCCTGCTCGCGCGAGTACGGATGTGTCCAATTTGTCGTCGTCACCTCGTGCATCGTGTGGGGCGCGTTCTTGAGTGGGTTGTCGTCCTTCGGCAGGCGGCCGTCCGCGATCTCCTGAATCTCTGCACGAATCTTGATCATCGCCTCGCAGAACCGGTCTAATTCGGCCTTCGACTCGCTCTCCGTCGGCTCGATCATGAGGGTGCCGACCACGGGCCACGAGACCGTCGGGGCGTGAAAACCATAGTCCATCAGCCGCTTAGCCACGTCCATCGCCTCCACGCCGGCGCTTTGCTTGAATGGCCGCACATCGAGGATAAATTCGTGCGCCACGCAGCCCTGCTTGCCCGTGTAGAGGACGGGATAATGCTTCTCCAGCCGCTTGGCCATGTAGTTGGCGTTCAGAACCGCGACTTTCGTCGCCTTTGTCAGTCCCTCCGCCGCCATCAGCGCGATGTAGACCCAGGAGATCGGCAGAATGCTGGCGCTACCGTAGGGCGCAGCCGAGACCGGCCCAATGGATTCCTTGCCGCCCATCCGCGTGATCGGATGGCCAGGGAGGAACGGCACCAGATGTGCGGCGACGCAGATCGGGCCGACCCCTGGCCCGCCCCCCCCATGCGGGATGCAGAAGGTTTTATGCAAATTGAGGTGGCAGACGTCCGCGCCGAAGTCGCCAGGGCGGCAGAGCCCCACCTGCGCGTTCATGTTAGCGCCATCCAGATAAACCTGTCCGCCGTGCGCGTGCACGATCTGGCAGATTTTTCGGATGCCTTCCTCAAAAACGCCGTGCGTGGAGGGATAGGTCACCATGAGCGCGGCGAGTTTGTCACGGTGCTCCTTGGCTTTGGCCTCGAGATCGCCAAGGTCTACGTTGCCTTTGCTGTCGCAGGCCACTGGCAGGACGGTCATGCCCGCGATCACGGCGCTGGCGGGGTTCGTCCCATGCGCCGAGACAGGAATCAGGCAGACGTGGCGATGCCCCTCGCCACGGTGCTTGTGGTAAGCGCGGATGACCATAAGGCCCGCATATTCACCCTGCGAGCCGGCGTTAGGCTGCAACGATGTGGCGGCAAAGCCGGTGATCTCGGCCAGCCGGTCCTCCAGTTGCCGGAACATTTCCTGATAGCCCAGTGTCTGCTCGACCGGCGCAAAGGGGTGGAGACGACCGAAGCCCTTCCACGTGATTGGAATCATTTCAACGGACCCGTTAAGTTTCATTGTGCAGGAGCCGAGCGGAATCATCGAGTAGACGAGCGAGAGGTCTTTATCCTGAAGCCGCTGGATGTAGCGCGTCAGCTCGTGCTCCGAGTGGTAGCGGTTGAAGACCTCATGCGTTAGATACTTGCTCGTGCGCGCGAGATGCTTCGGGTAGCCGAGGGCGACCGTGCCCGATAATTCCTGCACAGTGAATGGCACCGGTTGGCCGCCCGCAAAGATTTCGAATAGCGTCTGCACTTCCGCCGGCGTCGTCACCTCGTCGAGCGAAATCGTAATGTAGCTCTCCTCATGGCGCCGGAAGTTTATGCGGCGTTCAATGGCGCGCGCGACGATCCGCGGCACCGACTGATGCGGCGCGCGGCCCATCGGACGGATTTTCAGCGTACCGAAGCTGGGCGTCGGTCCGACTTCGTAGCCGAGGCGGCGCAAGCCTTCTGCCAACACAACCGTGAGACCGTGCACGCGCTCGGCGATGCGCTTCAAGCCCTCCGGCCCGTGATAGACAGCGTACATGCTGGCCATGACCGCGAGCAGTACCTGCGCCGTGCAGATATTGCTATTGGCCTTGTCGCGGCGGATGTGCTGCTCGCGAGTCTGGAGCGTCAGGCGATAGGCCGGTCGCCCCGCCTTGTCCCTCGAGACACCGACGATCCGTCCCGGCATCTGCCGCACGTAGTCCTGCTTGCAGGAAAGAAAAGCTGCATGGGGCCCGCCGAAACCCATTGGCACGCCGAAGCGTTGGCTAGAGCCTACGGCAATATCTGCGCCGAATTCCCCCGGCGGTTTCAGGAGCGTCAGCGCCAGTAAATCCGTGCTCACCACGACCAGCGCGCCGTTCGTGTGCGCGGTCTCAATTAGTTCGTGGTCGTCCCGGAGAGTCCCGTCCGTTGTCGGATATTGCAGCAACAAGCCAAAGAGGTCCTGTTTGGCAAAATCGACGTCCTCCACGCCGCCGATATGCAACGTGATGCCTAGCGGTTCCGCGCGGGTTTGGATGACGGCGATGGTCTGCGGGTCGCAGTCCTTCGCCACGAAGAAGCCGGTTTTTTCCGCTCCGCCCGCGACAGTGCGGTGGGCTAGGCGGTGGCACATGGTCATAGCCTCGGCGGCCGCTGTCGCGTCATCCAACAGGGAGGCGTTCGCGCAGGGCAGGCCGGTCAGGTCCGCGATCATTGTCTGGAAATTGAGCAGCGCCTCCAGCCGTCCCTGCGCGATCTCGGCCTGGTAGGGCGTGTACTGTGTGTACCAGCCGGGATTTTCGAGAATGTTCCGCTGGATGACCGGGGGCGTGATGCAATCGTGATAGCCCATGCCGATGAACGAACGGAACACTTGATTGCGGTCGTGCATGGCGCGCAGCTCGGCCAGCACGTCGAACTCGCCGCGGATCGCACCGAACGTGAGCGGCTGGCGCATCCGGATATCCTCCGGCACGACCCCCTCAACGAGCGTATCAAGGGACTTCAAGCCCAGGGTCGCCAACATTTCCTGGATGTCGGCATCAGTGGGTCCGATGTGGCGGTGCACAAATGTATCGATCGGATTTAGGAAGGATTGCGGGCTCATGGTCCTCCAGAAGGGGGTAATTCGCTCCCCTATTTTGCATGGGAGAACACGACCGAAGCAAGACCTCTCTTGAACAGTTTTGATTCTTACGCCATGATAAAGCCATAATGGCTGCTGGGTTTGTTTTTGCCTCATGAAAGTGCACGATCTGCTCATCGTCGGCGCCGGGCTGGCCGGCATGCGGGCGGCCCTCGCGGCGCCCCCGCAGCTTGACGTCGCCCTCGTCTCCAAGGTCCACCCCGTCCGTAGCCACTCGGTCGCCGCGCAGGGCGGCATCAACGCCGCGCTTGGCCGCGACGATTCCTGGGAGGCCCATGCGCTCGACACGGCCAAGGGTGGTCATTTCCTCGGCGACCAGGATGCGATCGAGGCCATGTGCCGGGAGGCGCCGGAAAGTATTCAAGACCTCGAACGCATGGGCGTGATCTTCAGCCGGGACCAAGACGGTCGTATCGCCCAGCGGCCCTTCGGCGGGGCCGGCTTTCCTCGCACCTGTTACGCGGCCGATCGCACCGGCCACGCGATCCTCCACGCGATGTACGAACAACTTATGAGGCGCGGCTGCCGCGTCTACGAGGAATGGTACGTGACATCGCTAATCGTGGAGGAGGGCGTCTGCCGCGGCGTTGTCGCGTGGGACATTCTCAAGGGCGGGCTGCACGCCATCGGCGCCAAGGCAGTCGTGCTGGCCACGGGCGGCAGCGGCCGCACCTTTCTGACCAGCACCAACTCCGCCATCAACACCGGCGATGGCATGGCGTTGGCCTACCGGGCCGGCGCACCGCTTGATGATATGGAGTTCGTGCAGTTTCATCCCACCACGCTTAAGGACACGGGCATCCTGATCACCGAAGGCGCACGCGGCGAGGGCGGGTATTTATTGAACACACTGGGCGAGCGGTTCATGAACAAGTACGCGCCGGAGCAGATGGAGCTGGCCACGCGCTCGACCGTGTCCCTCGCGATCGGGCAGGAAATTTCAGAAGGTCGCGGCATAGATGGGTGCGTATTGTTGGATCTGCGGCATCTCGGGCGACAGCGCATTCTCGAGCGGCTGCCACAGATTCGGCAGCTCGCGCTCGAATTTGCCGGCATGGACCCGGTCGAATCGCCGATACCGATCAGACCCGGTGCCCACTATCAGATGGGCGGTGTGAAGACGACGATCTGGGGTGAGACGAGCGTCCCCGGCCTCTACGCGGCGGGAGAATGCGCCTGTGTGAGCGTGCACGGAGCCAACCGACTGGGAGGCAATTCGCTCCTGGAGACGATTGTCTTTGGGCGCCGGGCGGGCTTGAGGGCCTCCGAGTATGTTGCAACCGTCAGACCACGCGCACTTGCAAATGTGACATTGAAGGAAGAGGAAGCACGTGTGCAGCGGCTGCTGGCTAATCATGGCAGCGAACGAGCCTGGCAGGTCCGGGACGTGCTGGGTCAGACCATGAGTCTGAATCTCGGCATCTTCCGTACGAAAGCATCGATGACTGAAGCGCTGGCTGTTGTTCGGGGCCTATGCGAACGGGTGGATCGGATGTGGGTGCAGGACAAGGGGCGGATTTTCAATTCTGATCTCATTCAGGCTTTGGAAGTAAGCTGTCTTGTCGAGATTGCCGAAACGATCGTAGCCGGCGCGCTCGCGCGCGAGGAGAGCCGCGGGGCGCACTACCGCGCTGACTTTCCCAAGCGTGATGATCAAAAATGGCTGACACACACTCGGGCCGTGCGCGCGCCGGACGGCCCGCGCCTGGCCTACGTCCCGGTGACCATCACGCACTTCAGTCCGTACTAGTCATGCGCATTCTTGTCGTCGAAGATGAAGCCAAGGTCGCCTCCTTTGTGAAGCGGGCGCTGGAAGAGGAGGGCTATGCCGTGGATAGTTGCGCCGACGGTGCCGAAGGGCTCGAACGCAGCCGCGGCGGCAGCTATGATCTGATCCTGCTCGACGTCATGTTACCGGCACGTTCCGGCGTGGAGGTGGTCAAGGAGTTGCGTCAGCAGAAAATTACCACGCCGGTGTTGCTGCTCACGGCGCAAGCGCGTACGGAGCAGAAAGTCACCGGGCTCGACGCGGGTGCTGACGACTATCTGACCAAGCCCTTCGCCATTGAAGAACTCCTCGCCCGCGTGCGCGCGCTTCTGCGCCGTAGCAGTGGGGAAACATCCGGCATGCTTCAGATTGACGACCTCATGCTCAATCCGGCTACGCACGAGGTGACACGGGGGGGGCAGAGGATCGAGCTGACGGCGAAAGAATATGCGCTGCTGGACTATCTCATGCGCAACGCCGGGCGCGTGCTCACCCGTCCGTTGATTGCCGAGCGGGTCTGGAACCAGGACTTCGACACCTACACGAACGTCATCGATGTCTACATGAGCTATCTGCGCACCAAGATTGACAAGGGCCGGCCCCGCAAGCTGATCCACACGGTGCGCGGCAGCGGCTACGTGCTGAAAGCCGAGAGCTAATGGTGAATGGCATATAGCCAGAGCCGTGAACCGCACTCAGAAGGGCGAAAGTCTTCCATGGCTAGAAGCCAACAGCCATCAGCTATAGGCTCCGGGCTATCGATTCGCGTCCGCCTCACGCTCTGGTACGGCATGGCGCTCGCGCTCGTGCTGGTCACCTTTGCCGGCGTGCTCTATTCCGTCATGGCCAGGGAGCTGCGTGAGCAGGTGGATCAGTCCCTCGCGACCGCCGCGGAGACGGCCATCCGCTCGATCGAGCAGACGCGCGCCACTCCCTCCTCGCAATTCGAGGATCTGGCCGCGCAGTTCCCTGAGTTGGCGGTGATGGACAAATTCTTCCAGATTTTCAGCCCTACTGGCGGAGTCACGATCCAGTCGCCGCACCTTAAGCCGCACAACGAGCTGCTCAGCCGTGCTGCGCTCGACGCCGCGCTGGCCGGCCAGACCATCTACCAGTCCGTCCGTTTCTCAGACGAATCGCCCATGCGGCTGTTCGCCGTACCGGTCTTCGACGAGGCGGAGCACCTCGTTCATATCGTCCAGGTCGGCACTACGCTCCAGCCGGTCGAAACGATGCTCCAGCGGCTCCTGCTCCTACTGCTCATTCTCCTGCCGGTTGCGCTGGTCGTCTCGCTGGCCGCCGGCTGGTTTCTGGCCGGTTGGGCCCTCGCGCCGGTGGGGGGGATTACGCAGGCTGCCCGGCGTATCGCGGAGGGGGATCTTGGTCAGCGGCTGGCTGTGCCCCCGGTTCGCGACGAGCTGGGCACGCTGGCGGCCACATTCAACGAGATGATCGCCCGACTGGACGCCTCCTTCCAAGAGATCCGGCGGTTCAGCGCAGACGCCTCGCACGAATTGCGCACACCGCTCACGGTCATGAAAGGTGAGACGGAGCTGGCCCTGCGGCGAGCCCGGCCGGCGGAGGATTACAAGCTGGTTCTCGAAAGCAATCTGGAGGAGATTGACCGCCTGACCCGCATTGTGGATGAATTGCTGTTTCTTTCCCGCGCTGATCTGGGCGAGGTCAAAATGGCCACGCTGCCCGTTCGATTCGACGACCTCGTGCGCGATGTGCAGCAGCAGGCGGCGGTGCTAGGACAGGAGCGGGGCATTCAGATCGTGCTCGGCTGGCTGATGCCGGTGACGATTCTTGGCGACGAGTTGCGTCTACGCGAACTGTTGCTCAATCTGGTGGACAATGCCGTGAAATATTCCAAGCCGGGTGGCCGCGTGGATGTCGGCCTTGTTACAGACGGCAGTCAGGTCAGGCTGACCGTGTCCGATCAGGGCATCGGCATCGAACCGGACGCACTGCCGCACCTCTTCGACCGGTTCTATCGGTCCGCCGGCGCCCGCACCCATGCCAAGCAGGGGACGGGACTCGGCTTGGCAATCTGTAAATGGATCGTCGAGTCGCACAAGGGCCGCATCGACGTGCAAAGCAGGCCCGGAGAAGGTGCACAGGTTACAGTTACCCTGCCGTTGGCCATCGAAAATTAACGACTTTTAATCTTCCGTTAATCCTCCTTTCATCTTCGGTTGGTACCTTCCCGGTCATACAGGGAGGGCACCATGAGCTGGCTCACCAAGCGGGTCCAGACGGCGCGTCTTCGGGGAAAGAAGAAAGTGAAGCGGGCGAAGCAGATGCTGCTGCGTGTCCGCTGGCGTGTAGACGTGTTCGTTCCGTCAAGGTTTTTATCTGGTGCGCGGCTGCCGCAGGATCGGTGGCCGGCGTTGTACGAAGGGAGGGCCTCATGAATACCATCCTCAAAGCAGCCGTATGGGGGGGCGGCGTCCTGGCGCTGGCCGGGTTGACGGTCATGGCCCTTGGACCGGCGCCACCGCCGGCAGCTGCTACGGCTGCGGTCACGACTCAGGCGCTTCCAGCGCAGGGGTTTGCCGACATCGCACAGGCAGTCACACCGGCGGTGGTGAATATTGTCACGACGCGCGCTCAGGGCAAAGACTCGCACGCGCAACCGGAGGAGTTCTTTAATTTCCCCTTTCCCTTTAGCCCGCACGGGCCGAGGGATTTTCGCGCCCCGCGCAGCCCGCGCGGGGAACCGGACATGCCGGAGCATCGTGGCAGCGGGCAGGGCTCGGGCGTGCTCGTCACGCCGGATGGCTACGTGTTGACAAATAATCACGTGGTAGACGGGGCAAGGGGACTGACCGTCACGCTGCCAGACAAGCGGGAGTTCAAGGGGAAGATTGTCGGAACCGATCCCAAGACCGATCTGGCCGTCGTGAAAATTGACGGGAAGAATCTGCCATACGTGGCCTGGGGGGATTCCTCGAAGTTGCGTGCGGGCGACTATGTGCTAGCCGTGGGCAATCCCTTTGGGCTCAATTCCACGGTGACGCTGGGCATCGTGAGCGCGCTGGGCCGTGGCAAGATGGGCATTACGCAGTACGAGGACTTCATCCAGACGGACGCAGCAATCAATCCGGGGAATTCCGGCGGGGCGTTGGTAAGCACGGCAGGCGAACTGGTCGGGATCAACACGGCTATCTTCTCGCGGACCGGCGGCTATCAGGGGGTCGGGTTTGCCGTGCCGACGAGCATGGGCAAGCCGGTGTTCGAGAGTCTCGTGAAGACCGGGCACGTCACGCGCGGCTATATGGGCGTGAACATCCAGGATGTGACGTCGGAGCTGTCCGCATCCTTCGCATTGAAGGAGGCAACGGGCGCGCTCATTAGCGAGGTGAAGGAGGACAGCCCCGCCGAGCAGGGGGGGCTCAAGGCCGGCGATGTGGTGCTCGCTTATCAGGGGCAGCCTGTCGCTGATGGCGTGGCGCTGCAGCGGCTGGTGACGAAGACGCCGATCGGCACAAGGGCTGTCGTAACGGTTATCCGCGAAGGGCATGAGAAAACCCTGAACGTGACGATTGGCGAATTGTCGGAGCCAGTCAGGACGGCTAGGGGGGACCCTGAATCAGGTGACCATGCATTGGCCGGGGTGGCCGTTCAGGACCTAGATCGTCAGACAGCGAAGGAACTGGGTCTGACGGCAAAGACGCAGGGCGTCGTCGTCACCGGCGTGGAGCCCGACAGCGGGGCCGAGCAGGCGGGCCTGCAGCCGGGGGACGTGATTCGGGAGATCAACCGAAAGCCGGTCGCCTCCGTCAAGGATTTCGAGAAACTGGCCTCAGGGGCGAAGAAGGGCGAGCGTGTCCTCGTGCTGATCAACCGCCGCGGCGCAACGCTGTTTCTGTCGGTGAAGGTATAGGAGCAAGTAATCAGTGCGCCGCGAGGAGTAAGTAGTTCTGAAGAGGATCGGCCCGCTTCTCGTGAGAAGAGAAGCGGGCCGATTGTTTTTCACTGAAATTGACGACTTCTGTTCAATTCACGATATGCCCGACCAGGTCGTAGGTGGTGGCGTCGGTGATGCGGACCCGCACCAACTCGCCTGGGACGGCCATTCCCTCATTGATATAAATTACGCCGTCAATCTCGGGCGCGAGCCCTTCGTGGCGGGCTTCCAGGAGATGCTCGGTTTCCTCTGAGGCGCCGTCCACCAGCGCCTCCACCGTGCGGCCTACCATGGCGCGGCTCTTGGCCAGCGCAATGGGTTCCTGGACAGCCAATAATTCGTTGCGCCGCTCGTTCATGACCGCCCGGTCCACTTTGCCGTCCAGTAGCTCGGAGGGTACGCCGTCCTCGTGAGAATAGAGAAATGCCGACACGCGGTCAAAGTCCATCTCCCGGACAAAGTCCCTCAATTCAGCAAACGCCGCATCGGTTTCTCCCGGGAATCCCACAATGAATGCCGTACGGAAGGTCAGGCCAGGGACGCGCGTGCGGAATCGTTCAACCAGTGCCGTGAGATCGGCCTTCCCGCCCAGCCGGTGCATGCGCTTGAGCAGGGCGTCGTTGATGTGCTGGAAGGGCATGTCGATGTACTTGGCCAGCGTCTCCTCGCCAGCGTAGAGAGCAATCAATTCGTCCGTGACCTGCTGCGGGTAGAGGTAAAAAGGGCGAATCCAGCGCAGGCCCGTAACTTTGACGAGTTGCTTTAACAATGCGGGCAGACCATCACGAAGCCCCAGATCGACGCCATAATTCACCGTGTCCTGTGAGATCAAATTCAATTCCTTGACGCCCTCAGCGGCGAGTTGCGTTGCTTCGGCGACGATGGATTCGATCGGGCGGCTGCGCTGCTTACCCCGCATAAGTGGGATCGCGCAAAAAGCGCAGTTGCGGTTACAGCCCTCGGCAATTTTCACGTAGGCGGAATGGGACCAACCCAGCCGCACGCGTGGCGCCAGCTCGTCGTACAAATACGGCGGTTGGCTGATGAAAACGCGCGACTGATTCCGTTTTGGCGTGAGGAGTTTTTTGCAAATTTCAGCGATCCGGCCGATCTCGCCCGTGCCGACCACGCCGTCTAGCTCGGGCAGTTCTTGAAGCAACTCGCCCTGGTAACGTTGCGCGAGGCAGCCGGCCGCGATGAGCACCTTGCAGGAGCCCGCCTGTTTGAGTTCGCCGTGCTCGATGATGGCGTTGATGGATTCCTGCTTCGCTTCTTCAATGAAGCCGCATGTGTTGATGATGATGACTTCCGCCTGATCAGGGTCGGACGACAGCTGAAAACCATGTGCAGCAAGCGAGCCCAGCATGATCTCCGCATCCACCTGGTTCTTCGTGCAGCCCAGATTGACGAAGCCGAGTGTCGTCTTTGCTGCCGGCTGGCTTGGGGTGGGTTGAATTACCGCGCGCCGATGCGGCTTTGTCGTGGCGTGGCGTGCCAGTTTAGCCGGGGCCATGGGGAGTGTCTTGCGTGCCATGCGGTGAGTCTACGGGACGGTCTCCAAACGGGTCAACTTGATTCGGTCGCACGATGCCTTTAGCATGGCCGCATGATTCGCGCCTTTCAGGGCAGTCAGCCCGTGATTCCCAAGTCCGCCTACGTTGAGGATACCGCCGTCGTTATCGGCGATGTGATCCTGGGTGAGCAGTGCAGCGTCTGGTTCAATGCAGTCATACGCGGTGACGTCCACTATATCCGCATCGGGGACCGGACCAATGTGCAGGACCTTTGCATGCTCCACGTCACGCACGAGACGCATCCGCTTGTCATCGGCAGCGACGTGACGATCGGTCACAGCGTCGTGCTGCATGGCTGCACAATCAAGGACCGGGTGCTGATCGGCATGGGTGCCATCATCATGGACGGGGCGGAGATCGGGGAGGATAGCGTCGTCGGAGCGGGTGCACTGGTGACGGAAAACAAGATCGTTCCACCCAGGAGTCTACTTCTCGGCTCACCTGCAAAAGTGATCCGGCCTGTGAACGCGAAAGAGCTGGGCTGGATCAGAGAGTCGGCGCAGAATTACATCAAGTACGCCGGCCAGTACGTAAGCAATTCGGCCAAGTCCACGACCGGATTTAGGATCTAAACGCGGGACGTCCTCGATTCACCCACCCGGATCAGGCAGATCGGATCCTCCACCACGGCGGTCGGGTAGCACTTCGGTTCCACCACGCAGGCAATATTCCGCCTCCGACACCAGTCGGTAATCCAGTTGATTTCCTCTGTCGAGGTGGTGACCAGGCTCGGCAATTGGAGCCTGCGCAGGCAGCGGTCAGCGAGCGCCACGACTGCAGCGCGTTCCGTCGAAAACGCGGCGGTGTCAAACTGTACGGGGTTTGCCCTGCCGTAGGAGAGCGCCGAGAGTGCGGGAAACTGCTCCGGGTCGTTGAGCACGCTGACGATCCAGACATGGTCGAAGGTTGCGTCAATTGCGCCGGCATCCTGATAGTGAAAACGAAAGGGGAGGCTGTCGCAAGTACGATTGAGCGTCTGAACCTCGTCTTCGCGCAGATTGCAGGCCGTCACAGTTCGGCCAAGCTCCATCGTCTCCATGGCCAGCATCGGCAACTCCGCCACGCCGGCCCCGACGTAGAGGCTGTGACCACCCTTCGCAAGCCGGGTGCGCAGGACTTCAGCAAATTTTATGCCGAGTCGCTGACAGAGGCCCTGCTTCGCTTTCCAGAAAGCGTCGCCGCCCTCATCGCAATAGATACGGCCGAGCAGGGGATAATCCAGCCGTTTGAAGATGGCGGCGATCGCGGACCGGGTGTTTGGGTGCAGGGCGGCCGCCCGCTTGATGCTAGTCTTCATGCTCGATTGGCTCGAGCAGCGTGAACCGTTTGGCAAAGCGCAGACCGTAGGCCCGCGCACCGGAGATCACGGCCTGCTGGACTTCGCGCGGCAGGCCTTCGGGGGGGTGCACGCCGCCCAGTTCACGCGGGAAATGTTTAATGAACAGCGCAGCGAGATGTGCCGTCGCCCAGGCAATCGGGGAAGTGAACCGGCCGCGCCGGCGTAACTGATGCAAAGTGGGGACCTGCACGTCCCACCGGAGACGCGCGTGGTGCTCGCCTTTGACGCCCTCAATCACCACGGCCATGGAAAACCGCGCGTGCGAGAGCGCTCCGTGGCGCATCAGTTTAGCAATCTGGCGCGGCGTTGCCGTCTTGGGGAAATGCTTGGAGGGCACACGCCGCGATTTGCGCAATTTGCCTAGCCGATACCAGCGGCGTAGCCGCTCGAAGTCGTTGCCGCCGATTTTCACATCCAGCGATCGCATGGGAATGATGCGCGGCAGCGTGCAAACCTCGTCCTGCGCTGCCAGCACGACCCCCACCGGTCCGATGGGCGGGGAAAAGCGGAATACCTCTCGCTCGCTGAAACGAGGGGCCAGCTTGAAGCGCCCGTTGCGGTAGATCCGCGGCCGCGAGACGGCTTCGTCGTACGACGAGTCCGGCGACCACTGGGAGACCGCTTCGTCGCTTTCCGTCTGCTCGTAGAGCCGGATCTGTACGGATTCGATCCGATCCAGCACGTCCGCACTGCGGGCCACGAGCAAATTCGTGAGGCCGGGTGCCACCCCCGCGTTGATCACAGCCGTGCGATGTTTATTTCTGAGCCGACGGTCGAATTGAAGCTGTTCAACCTGAAAGGGGTTGCCGCTGAGATGCGAGGCCATATCGAGGTAATGGGCGTTGAGACGCAGGGCTGCCCGCAACGCGGTGCGATTGAATTGAGCCGGCGCGCAATTGACCAGCAGATGGCACCCGCGGCCCGCCTTCGCAATACTCAGGACATTGCGGGCGGAGACGGGTTTGACGGGAACCGTGGCGTGTTTACCCAGAAACCGAAGGGCCCGCGCGGGGTCCTTGTCGCCACACCAGACGTGATGCCCGTGGCGTGTTAGCACCTGGGCGAGTAACGAGCCGGTGGCGCCGGTTCCCAGAATGAAGATTCGCATCGAGCCGTCACTCTACCACAATCCTGCTGTTGGAGTTCTAGATCGGCGTTCAGTTAGGCATGACCGGGCGGACACCCTTAGCCTATTTCCAGGGCGGGATTGGATCCGTGTCGGCCCAGAGGCTCTTCCGCTCGCCGCGCAACAGCTTCAAGGCCTGCGCGGCGATGGGCCACCCGAGTAGCCCGATAAGGAGGATGGCACCCAGGCGCATCAAGTCTTGAGCTTGGCAGCGAACTGTTTGCGAAATTTGGTGACCTTTGGGCCGACCACATAGCTGCAGTAGCCCTGCATCGGATTGCGGACGAAATAGTCTTGGTGGTAGTCCTCCGCAATGTAAAAATCCGTGGTCGGGACAACTTCCGTGACGATGGGATTAGCGTAGATCTGATCGCGCGAAAAGGCCGCGATGACATCAGCCGCCACGCTCTGTTGTTCCGGGGAATGGTAGAAGATTGCCGAACGGTATTGCGTGCCCGCATCGTTACCTTGCCGGTTCAGCGTCGTTGGATCGTGAATCACGAAGAATATTTCCAGCAATTCTCGGAAGGTGATCGTCGTCGGATCAAACGTCACCCGCACCACTTCCGCGTGGCCGGTGCGCCCCGAGCAGACCTGCTCGTAGGTAGGGCAGGCATTCCTGCCGCCCATGTAGCCGGACTCAACTGAGGTCACGCCCTGCACTTGATCGTAGACGGCTTCTAAACACCAGAAGCAGCCGCCAGCCAGTGTGGCAATCTCGATCATGCGTGGGGGGCAATGCTGGGCGTCAGCGTGTTGGCGTAGAAGTCGCGCAGGAGCCGTCAGTCCCGCACGCGCGGTCTAGGATGAAATACACGGGGCAGAAGCCTGTTATCGCGCTTTGCAAGAGGGTCACACCCAGAATGCCCGGCAGAAGCAGCCAGGTCGGACTGGCGTAGTAGCTCAGCGCCACGCCAAGTGTCAGTACGGCTCCGACGATGCCGTCGTGAATGCGTCGTGTGTTCATGGGCGACCTCCCTGATAAATGACGCTCCCCCCATAATGCTTACTATACCAAACAACAGAGGACGGATCAGCGTGTGTTTCGCTTGACCGAGTTCCGTGACGGAACTGCCGCCCCCCGATTTCTGCTGAATCCTCCGTCGGCTGATGGAGGGAGCATGGCAGCACCACCACCTTACTGCGGGGAGACATTGTCACGGACCGTCGGTCCTGCCTGTTGGACGACTGGATTGAGCGGAAAGGGGGACTATCCCGGGGCGCCGTGTCCGGCGCGCCGGGATAGCAAGGAATCTTACTTCAGGTGCTTGCTGACCAGCTTAGTCAT